>NZ_JAYLLN010000002.1:0-175312 GCF_037126265.1 Sphingobacterium tenebrionis | reverse complement strand
TCGCCATCGCAAAATCTGGAAAGGGCTACATCGCAAAAGCGGCCTAATCAGAATATTATTTGGAGAAAATTTAATTTATTATTTGGATATATACACAGTTCATTGCGAGGAACGAAGCAATCTTTAGCCATGTCATGCTGAGCGTAGTCGAAGCATCTGTTCGTATACAACCGTACAGATCCTTCGACTTCGCTCAGGATGACAAAAAAGAAAGATTGCTTCGTCGTACCTCCTCGCAATGACGTTCTAGTTACTAAATACTAACTACTAAATACTCGCTACTAAATACTAACTACTAAATACTAGCTACTAAATACTAGCTACTAAATAAAAACCCCATCAATACTTAATAACCGAATGCAATAAATCATGCTGGTTCGTTTGCACTACAAGACCTTCATAAATACAAATCGTCCCTAACATCTGCGAACTTGGCGTAATACTTATCGTCTTTGCCTTTTCTGTTTCTCCTTGAAAAGAAACCTGCAGTTCCATAACCTCCATACTAAAATCCTGGAATTTCGTCACTTCATTTCCAATACTCAATTTCTGCAAGGTATTGCCCTGCTTGATCTGAATATCAACCTTCTTACCCTCCGCAAGATTAGCAAATCGCAAGGAAGCCATCCTGTCCTTTGGCACCACAAAATCATCCTGGGTTAGCAGATACTTCACATACGTACGCCCATAAAGAAAAACAGAATAAAAATTACTGCCCTTAAACTCCATGGCCTTACTCAACAACACCGTACCATTTGCTTTCGTACTGATTTCAATTGTTCTGTTCCCTGGAAATATGGTTTTAAAGGAAAGGAAATCACCCGGCTGTAACTGCTCATTTCCTTGATTGATTCTTTTGTTGTCCACCGAGAAGTCCAGTCCTGCACCAAAGCCTAAGCCATTGAATACCGATAATGCAGCGAATTCTGATGACGGTACATCATTGTACTCATTCATCATATCATCCTTCGCACAGGAATTCAATAGTAAACTGGAACTTACAAATATTAGGAATACAACAATTTGTTGTGTTAATCTCATAGAATTATTATATTATATTTATTCCATACTACGAGTTTGGAAAGCTTATTGCTACATCCTTTTGTTATCAAATCAAAAATACGTACAATTGGAAGCATTCCTATTTTTTTTTAAGTTTGTACAAAGAAAAAATATTAGCCTCATTTAAATGGCAAGACTAAATACATTCAAGAATGGCAGTGGATCGGCTGGGACTAAGAAGACTAAGAATACCACGCTATCTTATCAAAAACGAGCCAAAACAACAGCTACTAAAACCTTCGATCAGATCAATTTTTCGGAAGGACAACGAAAAGCCCTGAAAATATTCGGGTTATTCTTACTGCTTTTGGCAGGGTTGTTTACTGTGGCTTTTGTATCATACCTTTTCACTTGGAAGGCAGACCAAAGCTATATCGCCGCAACTAATGGCGGTTGGTCTACCCTATTCCAAACCGGCGAAGAAATTCAGGACGAAGGAACAGAACTTCCTTTGGTTGAAAATAAATTAGGGAAATTTGGAGCATTATTGGCCAATCAATTCATTTACGAATGGTTTGGAGTGGCTTCATTCCTATTTATAGTGATCCTTTTTGTTACAGGATACAAATTTCTTTATAAAAGATCCATTTTCCCGATCTGGAAAACCTGGGTCTATTCCCTTATTTCCATCATCCTACTTTCAGTAACCTTTGGGTTTATCCAAGATTTCATTGCCGAAACACCACATATCCTAGAAGGTAAGTTTGGTTTTTGGACCAATCAGATCCTCAAGGCACAGATCGGTCAGGTAGGAACTGCAGGGGTACTGATCTTTATTGTGCTTACCGCCTTGGTATTGCTTTACAATTATGACCTACGATTGTCTTTCCGTTCAAAAAACTCGGATGAGGAAAATGATGAATTTGAAGATGAGGAGGAATTGCTGGAAGACTCCCAAATCAATAAAATCCGTGCAAACAGACAAAACGAGGTGGCTACGCATACCTACAGCTACCCACAACCAGAACCTGAACAAGAGCTAGAAGACGAGGAAGAACTCACTCCTGAAGAGGAAGAATTGAGTTTATCCCTTCCGCTACAGGTCAACACCCCAAAACCGAGCAATCAAGTCGTTTCCAATACTCAGGAGAACGAGATTGAATTCAGTATCGAACAGCCAACATCCAACAAAGTGGAAGCTCCAATCCAGGAAGAACCTAGCTTGGTGGTTGAAAAACCGATTGAGGAAAAGCCCATTACGGCCAATGATTTGGTGGAGAAATTTGGTGAATATGATCCGAAACTGGATCTATCCGGCTACCAGTACCCTACCTTAGATCTATTGAAAGATTATGGTACCGGAAAGATCACCATCAACCAGCAGGAATTAGAAGGAAATAAAAACCGTATCGTGGAGACCTTACGGAACTACAGCATAGAAATTGAGCATATCAAAGCGACCATCGGCCCTACGGTGACCTTGTACGAGATCATCCCGAAACCCGGTGTCAGAATTTCCAAGATCAAGAACCTGGAGGATGATATTGCCTTAAGTCTGGCCGCATTGGGAATCCGTATTATTGCACCGATGCCAGGAAAAGGTACTATTGGTATCGAGGTACCGAGCAGTACACCAGAAATGGTTTCCATGCGTTCCATTTTAGCCACTGAAAAATACCAGAAAACGGATATGGACCTTCCTATTGCATTAGGAAAGACCATCTCCAACGAGGTTTATATTGCCGATTTGGCAAAGATGCCGCACTTATTGGTAGCTGGTGCTACGGGACAGGGTAAATCCGTCGGGATCAACGCCATCTTGACCTCCCTGCTATTCAAAAAACACCCGGCAGAACTAAAATTCGTGCTGGTCGATCCGAAAAAAGTGGAACTTTCCCTGTTCAAAAAGATCGAAAGGCATTTCTTAGCGAAACTTCCTAACGAAGATGACGCTATTATTACAGATACGAAAAAGGTGATCAACACCTTAAATTCCTTGTGTATTGAGATGGATCAGCGTTATGACCTGTTGAAGAATGCGCAGGTTCGTAATCTGAAGGAATATAATGTGAAATTTATCAACCGTCGATTAAACCCTGAGGAGGGTCATCGATTCTTACCGTTTATAGTTCTTATTATTGATGAGTTTGCCGATTTGATGATGACGGCAGGCAAGGAAGTGGAAACACCGATTGCACGATTAGCACAGCTGGCCCGTGCGGTAGGTATTCACTTGGTCATTGCAACGCAAAGACCATCCGTGAATATTATTACCGGTACGATCAAGGCCAACTTCCCGGCGCGTTTGGCATTCCGTGTATTATCAAAGGTCGATTCGAGAACGATCTTGGATAGTGGCGGTGCCGACCAATTGATTGGACGTGGGGATATGCTTTTGGCAACCGGTAGTGATCTGATCCGGATACAGTGTGCCTTTGTGGACACACCGGAAGTCGATCAGATCTCCGATTTCATCGGTGGCCAACGGGGATACCCTTCAGCGCATTACCTACCGGAATATGTAGGTGAGAACAGCGAAGGCGGATCTTCATCCGACTTTGACATGGATAGCCGTGACCCGATGTTCGAAGAAGCTGCCCGCCTGATTGTTATGCATCAACAAGGTTCAACATCATTGATACAGCGCAAATTAAAATTAGGATACAACCGCGCTGGAAGGATAATCGATCAATTGGAATCTGCAGGAATTGTAGGTCCATTTGAAGGAAGTAAAGCACGCGAGGTGCTCTATCCAGACGAATATTCTTTGGAACAGTATTTGGAAACGTTAAGATAAGATGAAGAACATGAAAAAATTACTGTACGTAGTACTGGCGGTCTTTATCGCCAACACTGCCTTTGCGCAGAGCAATAAAGCAAAATCTATTTTGGATAAGGTATCGGCGAAATATGATTCCTATAATACCTTACAATCGAATTTCTTGTTGAAAGTAACTCCACGTACCGGAGAAGCATCCACCGTGAACGGCAAGATCTTGGTGAATAAACCGGAAGATAAATTCAAGATCGAATTGGCTGATCAGGATATTTATGGCGATGCGAATACCACTTGGACCGTATCAAAAGAGGTAAAGGAAGTGCAGGTCAATTCGGCCGATGAGGGTAATCAAAAGATCGGCCCTTCCAATATTTTCACCTTCTACAAAAAAGGATTTAACTACAAATATGTAGGCACGAACAATGTGGCCAAAGAAGGAAAGGTAGATGTAATTGATCTTGTCCCTACGGATAAGACAACCAACTATCAGAAGATCACCTTAAGGGTAAACAGCAAATCCCATATCCATGATGTAAGTATCCTGGATAAATCGGGCGCCAAATACACCTATGCATTTAATGCCCTGTATGTGAACCACGCGATCAGCAATGCCAGTCTACAGTTCAACAAACAGAACTACCCAGGCTACGAGGTGGTCGATCTCCGGTAGAATAGATATTTTATTATAGATTATAGATAATAGATGAGAGATAATAGACCTTAAAAAAACGAGCATTGCTGCTCGTTTTTTTTTTAAAGTCTAAAGTCTATAATCTCTTATCTATTATCTATCGTCTATTACTAGACAACCAGGCGGCCGGCAGTACTGGCTCTTACCTGGTCTAGGGTTACTCCTTCGTGCAGTTCTACGAGTTTGAAGCCTCCTTCCGGGAGGACATCGAATACGCCGAGTTCTGTTACGATTTTCTTAACACAGCGGACGCCTGTAAGCGGTAGGCTGCAGGAAGATAGGAGTTTGGATTCGCCGGCCTTATTCACGTGTTGCATGGCAACAATGATGTTCTCCGCACTGGCCACCAGATCCATCGCTCCACCCATGCCCTTTACCATCTTTCCTGGGATTTTCCAATTGGCAATATCGCCATTCTCGGAAACCTCCATCGCGCCAAGGATCGTTAGGTCGATCTTTCTCGAGCGGATCATGCCGAAGCTCATGGATGAATCAAAAAAAGCTGATCCGGGTAAGGTGGTAATGGTCTGCTTTCCAGCATTAATGTAATCGGCATCTTCTTCCCCTTCAAATGGAAAGGGTCCCATCCCCAACATGCCATTCTCACTCTGCAGGACCACCTGCATCCCATCCGGAATATAATTCGCTACCAAGGTAGGAATCCCGATTCCTAGGTTCACATAGTAACCATCTTTTATCTCTTTCGCGATACGCTTTGCAATTCCAAATTTATCCAACATAGCTTAGCATTTTTTAATGATCATTGCACTGGCACCACCGCCACCATTACAGATAGCAGCAAGCCCATAATTTCCATTCTCCTGATGCAGCACCGAACTCAAGGTCACGATGATCCTTGCGCCGGAGCATCCCAGGGGATGCCCTAGAGCCACCGCTCCACCATATACGTTGATCTGGTTGGTCGAAAGGCTCAACAGCTTTGCATTTGCCAAGGCAACTACCGAAAAGGCTTCGTTGAATTCGAAATAATCCATATCATCCATGGTTAGGCCTGCTTTCTGCAAAACTTTCTGCGTAGCGATAGCTGGTGTGGTAGTAAACCATTCTGGCGCCTGCTCCGCATCCGCATAAGCAATAATCTCTGCGATTGGCTTTAAACCCAATTCCTTCATTTTCTCTTCGCTTACCAATAATACCCCAGCAGCACCATCACTCAAGGTAGAGGCATTGGCCGCAGTAATGGTTCCATCCGATTTAAAGGAAGGACGCAATTGGCTCAATTTTTCAAAATTGACCTGTTTATATTCTTCATCTTCCGAAACGATCACCGTTCCTTTACGACTATTGATTTCTACCGGAGTAACCTCCTTTGTAAACTTTCCGGATTCCCAAGCGATCTTGCTACGGGTATAGGATTGGATGGCATATTCATCCTGATCCTCGCGGGAAATACTGTATTTCTCGGCACAAACCTCGCCACAATTCCCCATGGCCTGGTTGGAATACACATCGGTTAACCCATCTTTCGCCAGCCCATCGATCAATTTCTGATCGCCATATTTTGCGCCCCAACGAGCAGCAACATCATAATATGGCACCTGGCTCATGCTTTCCATCCCACCGGCTACCACCACATGGGCATCGCCCAAAAGGATCTGCTGGGCAGCGATGGAGATGGCCTTCATGCCACTGGCGCAGACCTTATTGATGGTCGTTGCTGGGATATGATCCGACAAACCGGCAAATTTCGATGCCTGGCGCGCTGGTGCCTGTCCTAGATTGGCCTGTAGCACCGAACCCATATATACTTCATCGATCTGTAATGCATCGATTCCACTTTCTTCAATAACAGCAGAAATAGCTTTTGCACCTAATTCTGTGGCAGAGATACTGGATAAAGCACCTCCAAAACTGCCCATGGCAGTACGTTTTGCGGCTACAATAAATACGCGTTTATTCATCTTCTTTTTGTCTTACAGTTCGTTGTTCAATTCTTTTTTCGTATTGCTCTCCTTGGAAAATACGTTGTACAAATACACCCGGTGTATGGATATGATTAGGATCCAATTCCCCTACTTCCACCAGTTCCTCTACCTCAGCAATCGTGATCTTTCCGCACATAGCTACCGCATGGTTAAAGTTCTGCGCTGTACCTCGGTAAACCAGGTTACCTGCTGTATCGCCCTTCCAAGCTTTTACCAAGGCGAAATCGGGTTCAAAGGCATATTCCATCAGGTAATCTTTTTCTACCCCATGGAAGGTAAACCGGCGAACTTCCTTCCCTTCTGCCACCTCTGTTCCAACTCCTGCAGGGGTATAGATTACCGGTAGCCCGTAGCCGCCAGCCATTAGTCTCGTTGCCAAGGTTCCTTGCGGGATCAGCTCGACCTCCAGTTCGCCATTCAGCATCTGTCTTTCAAATTCTGCATTCTCGCCCACATAAGAAGCGATCATTTTCTTTACTTGTTTTTTCTGTAATAATAGGCCGAGACCAAAATCATCCACCCCTGCATTATTGCTGATGCAGGTCAGGTTGCTCACGCCTTTTTCCAATAAAGCACTGATCAGGTTTTCCGGAATACCGCATAAGCCAAAGCCCCCTAGGGACAGGGTCATGCCATCCTCAATATCCTGAATCGCCTCCTTAGCATTTGAAACAGTTTTGTTTATCATGTATAATGAGATTAGAATCGCAATTGCCTCAGAAACCAAATATTATTTCAATCCCTTTACAATTGGCTTACAATTTCGACTGTAAACCTACTTGCGATTTCGCAGTTTATAATTTTTATAAATTTAGTGAATTATATTCAAATGCGTTTGAAGTCGGAACTTTTAGTATTCATTGAATCAGGAAGTTAATTTATTACACACTTGGCATCAAAATGCATCTGCTATTAGCAATGATGAAACAGATATTCTATTTTTTGGAAGGATTGTCAATTGGGGGAGGATATAATTACAATATTTTCTTTACAATATCTAATTAAATTGCTAAACTTGATTAAATAAGACAGTAAAAAACAACTTAAAAATATGCGATTTTTATCCTTTCTATTATTGTTTTGGGTGCTAAGCCCTGCCGTTCATGGTCAAACGCTACAACAAAAACTTCGGACCACTACCTTAGATAGCCAATTTGTTGTACTCAACGTGCAATCGAGGTCACAGGATGCAGATTTCAAAATCATTAGAAAAAGTAACTTGGATATCATCCGTCAGAACGTGAGGGACTCCCTGAGCAAATACAAAAAAACGATCAATGAACTGAATGGTTCGGCATCGAGCGCTGCTGGTAGTATGCAATCTTTGAAGGATTCTGTTCAAAACCTTTCTACCGCTTTGGCAGCAGAACAACAAAAAACAGATAGTATCTCCTTTTTAGGAATGGATTTCGCAAAAGGAACTTACCATACGATGGTCTGGGCTATTATCATTGCCTTAGGTGCTGCGTTTTTTGGAACCTTAGTGGCGTTTAGAAAATCGAAAGTGGATACCGTGGATAGTAAGAATACCGTGGATGAACTGCAAGAAGAATTACAGACCCTGAGGAAGAAAGCAATGGAAAGAGAACAACAGTTGAAAAGACAGTTGTTGGATGAGCAGTTGAAGAGGAACAGTTAGGTTTGGAGTATTTAGTAGTGAGTATTTAGTATTTAGATATGAAGCCCCCCTTTTTGGGGGCTTTTTTAGTTAAAAAACAGTTTGGTTCAATATAGGGAATGGTATTATTTGAGCAATCAGATTTTTATATATATTTTTAGAATTCTCAAAGAAAATTCATGGAACCTAAAGGAGGAGAGATAGATTGGGTAGTTGAAAAAAGTAAAATTGCAATTGCTAAAGATGCAACTGCATTTAAATTACTTTTCAATCATTTTTATGCCCCTTTATTAGGTTTTTCTCTTTCAATTACTGGAAATAAGGAAATTTCGGAAGATATAATGGCAGATTTTATGGTAAAATTATGGACCCAACCCGAAAAACTTTTGAAAATCAACCATTTAAAAACTTATCTCTACACCAGTGTTAAAAACCTCTCCCTAAATGCATTAGAAAAAATCAAGGTTCGTCACAATCACTTGAACAGCCTAAATCCAGAGCCTAGAGATCTTATCAATCCGGAAAGGGAATTTCTAATTAAAGAATTAAAAAATCAAATCGAACAGGCAATTGCTCAACTCCCACCGAAATCAAAAATGGCTCTTATACTTATCCGTGATAATGATTGTAGTTATAAAGAAGCCGCGGATATTATGGAGGTCAGTATTAAAACTATTGATAGACACCTTCAAATTGCAATGGGAAAAATTAAAGAAAACCTCAATTTATAATACTGAAAATCAGCACCAAAGATATAAATATCTTATTTTTTTTCTTTTTGATTGAGGAGTATCCTTGTATTACCTGTCCTATATATAGTTAGCACCAATTTTACGCCATGCAAGGAGAACGATTTTTTGAATTAATCCATCTTTATCTATCTAAAAAAATTTCAGTTAAAGAACAAGTGGAATTGGATAGTGCTATCACTAACGATGAAAAACTCTCCGTTTTATTTAAGGAACTAACGAAACCAAAAAATATGATAGTTGGTCCTCTCGAATTGGAGGAAAAGTTTGGAAAAACTATGAATGCTACGAGAGGACGTGATGAAGTTAATAGAACTGTTTTAAAAATTTCTCGAAATGCTTTTTTAAAATATGCAGCTGCTATTCTGATTGGTATTTTCACATGTTCTGTTTTATATTATGGAATTTCTAACTCATACAATGTTGATAATTTTAGTCAAAAGATAGAAACTAAAAACGGAGAACGGAAAAATGTGACGCTACCTGATGGAACACATGTTTGGCTGAATAGCGCAAGCACTATTGCTTTTAAGAAATCCTTTGGTAAGGAAAATAGGGATATAAGTTTAACTGGAGAAGCGTATTTTGAAGTTTCAAAAAATCAAAATCTTCCCATGTATATCAACGCAAAGGAATTAACCGTAAAAGTAGTTGGGACAAGTTTTAATGTTCGTTCTTACCCAGATGAAAATCGTGCAGAAGCTAGTTTGGTCGAAGGAAAAATCGAATTATTTATCAATAAAGATCAAAAAGATAGTAAGTTTTTACAAGTTATCCCTGGAGAAAAAATCAGCGTTAATTATGATAAGAAATTGAATAATCAACCCAAAAATTCTGAGACCTCGAAAATACCCACAAAAGATATGATTATTCAAAAAAGTATCTTCCTAAAAAATAATTCGTCAGATGTTCCTGCAGAAATAGCTTGGAAGGAAAATAAGCTTGTTTTTGACAAAGAACCTTTTGACAACATCATCTCTAAATTGGAAAAATGGTATGATGTTCAAATTGAAATTAAGAATGACTCACTCAAACAACATAATCTTTCCGGAAATATGGAATCCGATCATATTGAAGATGTATTAGAATTATTGAAATCAACGGGAATAGAATTTAAATTCAAAAAAGAAAATAACCTAATAACCATTTACTAAACTAAATTGTGATATTATGAAATAAGAAAACTATAAACCTTCAGAAAAAAAGGACACATCCAAAGATGTATCCTTCATCAAATTATTAATAATTAAGCATCTAGCCCTGAGAAAGTAAGACGCTTAAATCAATTCGTCTAATTTATGAAAATTAATTTACATGCCATTAGGCTCCATGTGAAATGGCCTTATCTATTTAAAGTATTATTGATGCTTAAACTTATCATCTGCTTTATCTGTATTTTTTCTTTACGTGTAATTGCAAATCCTACTGCTGCACAGGAGAAGGTTTCCATGCGACTTTATAATAGTGACCTTAAATCAGTATTAAAATCCATTGAAAAACAAACCAATATTAAATTCATCTATGCAGATAATCTGATAAACAATGAATCTTTTTCAAGAATTCAGGTAAGTAATCTTCCATGGACTGAAGTACTTTTGCCATTATTGAACAATGCGGGATTGACCATTAAAAAATTAGATGCATACCGCATGGTAATTCGTCCAGAAAACAATAGACAGGAAGGGTTTCCTGTTCGAGGAATTGTTGTTGATAAAAGTGGTAAGCCATTAGTTGGAGTTAGTATTACAGAAAAAAATTCTACCAAAGCAACAAGTACCAATGAGGGCGGTCGATTTGAGATAAATGCAAGTAATGATCAAGCTATTTTAATCATTAGCTATATGGGATACTCTAGTCAAGAAATAGCCGTATCCTCAAGCGAAATGAAAATTATCCTTCAGGAGGATTTAACATCCTTAGATGAAGTTGTAGTAGTTGGTTTCGGCACACAGAAAAAAGCTAATCTTACAGGAGCTGTCTCCTCTGTAGATATGAATAAAGTATTGGGGGATCGGCCCGTGAGCAGTTCTTCTCAAGCCCTTCAAGGAGCTGTACCTGGCATGCAAGTAACTTTTGGAGGTGGGCGTCCAGGGCAAGGATCTGACCTCAATATTAGGGGTATTACTTCTATAAATGGAGGCAGCCCTTTAGTTTTGGTAGATAACGTCCCAATGAACCTTGATGATATCAACCCTAAGGATATTCAAAATATAACGGTATTAAAAGATGCTGCAGCTTCCTCCATTTATGGAGCAAGAGCAGCTTATGGGGTGATATTAGTGACCACTAAAAAAGCAGGAAAAAACCAGCCAATCAAATTCAATTATTCTTCAAATCTAACTTGGTCGAATGCTACAAGTTTACCAGAAAAGGCTAGTCCATTAGAATTTGTCCAAGGGCTAAAGGATTTCGGACAAGCAACAAATTGGACAGGTGAAAATGTCGAAACCTGGTTGGAACTTTTAAAGGAGTTTCAAGCCGACCCAAACAAATACCCAAATGGTATAGCTGAGGTAAACAATACTAAATACGCATTACAGGAATATGATATGTATGGGGAAGTTTTTACCACAGGATTTGAACAATTACATAATATTTCAGTTTCTGGTGGTGGGGAAAAAATGGCATATAGATTATCTGGCATGCTTGCAGATGAAGATGGAATCATGGCCACTGATAAAGACAGTTACAATCGTTATAATGTAAATGCTTTTATAACAACCGAAATAGCAAAAAATCTGAATGCGAGTGCGAACTTTCTCTATAAAAACGACAAACGAAAAACTCCTATGAACATGGGGGAAATGTTCTACCGTTCTATTACGCATGGTTCCTATATTAACCCAGGTTATGATGTCGCAATGGATGGCACTCAAATCCCATACGGAACACCAAATAACTACTTGAAATACGAAGATCCAAGTTTAAATTATGGTGATAACCTGCGATTATTTGGAAAATTAGAATATAATCCAATTCAAGGATTAAATTTAACTGCTGAGTATACATTTGATAAAAACAACAGTAATAGCAAATATTATCAGGTTAGGCATAAATATATGAACCCTAATAATTACAATGAGGAATATTTATTTAATAACCAATATTACCAAAGGGGTAGTAGTATAACAAATTATAATGCCTTAAATTTATACGCAAGTTATTCACACAGTATTTCCAATAACAATTTTAAATATTTATTGGGAACTAACTATGAAAAAAGCCATTACGAAACTTATTCGGCAACCAGATATGATATCCTTAGTCCTGATTCCCCTTCACTAGGTACAAGTAGCGGAAACCAATTTGTCGATGACGCATTCGGGCAATATGCTGTATTAGGATATTTTGGAAGAATCAATTATGATTACAAAAACCGTTATCTATTAGAATTAAATGGTCGTTTGGATGGATCTTCAAGATTCCAAAAAGGATCCAAATTTGGTTTCTTCCCTTCTGTTTCTGCTGGATGGAATATCAGTGAAGAAAATTTCATGAGCGCCCTAAGAAATCAAGTTCCTTTGTTGAAAGTTAGAGGTTCATTTGGAGAAATTGGAAACCAGGTCGTATATAATTCTGGCGGTGGACAAAATTATTTTCCAGTAATCCCATCTATGTCTGCAACGAATTCCTCTTGGATCAATCCGACTACTGGAATCAGGTATTTAACAATAGCTCCTCCAGGGTTAGTTTCCTCGACATTTACTTGGGAAAAGGTTCGTACCTTAAATTTAGGTGTTGACATTGCCTTATTTAATAGTAAGCTGAATACAAGTTTCGACTGGTTCCGAAGGCAAACTATCGGAATGTTATATCAAGGAGCAGATTTACCTGCGGTATTAGGTGCTGCTCCACCATTTCAGAATACCACTGATCTGGAATCAAAAGGTTGGGAATGGGAATTGAACTGGAAAGATAAAATCAGTGATTTTACTTATGCAGTCGGATTCAACCTTTCCGACAATAGAGGATTTATTACACGCCTTGAAAATAGTTCCGGACTAATAAACAGCTTTTATGAAGGTAAAGAACTCAATGAAATTTGGGGATATGTGACCGATAGATTCTATACGGAGAATGATTTCGAAGCAGGAAGTTTGAATGAAAAACTTCAAGGCGGAATATTAAAAGATGGAATACCTTTTTTTAATGGCGTCGCTCAAAATCCAGGAGATATTCTTTATAAAGACCTAAATGGTGATGGCATCATTTTCTCAGGAAATGGTACTTTAAGTGATCCAGGTGACATGAAAGTAATCGGGAACAGTAAAAGAAGGTATCAATATGGAATTACAGGAAATTTTGGTTACAAAAACTTTGACCTTTCCGTATTTCTACAAGGAGTTGGAAAAAGAGACCTTTGGATGAGTAATTTTGTTTTCTGGCCTTATAATAATGAGTTTTCTACTTTCTTCAAACATAATCTGGACTATTGGACTCCAGAAAATCAAGACGCTTACTATGGAAGAGTTTATTCCAATGCAGGATTGAATACGAGTGCTAATCGAAGGACACAGACCAAGTTCTTACAAGACGGTTCATATTTAAGGGTGAGGAACATTACATTGAGTTATAACCTTGGTAATGATGTTTTGAAGTCCAAATTCTTGGAAAGTATTAGACTATATTTAACGGGTGAGAACCTTTTCTTGTTTGACAAATTACCTAAAGGATTTGAAGCTGATGCAGCTGATTTAGGATCAGGCGGAATTTACCCGTATTTGAAAAAATATAGCTTTGGTGTAAACATCAATTTCTAACCTATTACCTACTATCATGAAAATATTTAAATCAATTATATATATCGCACTCGCAACGAGCCTTGCGACTGGAAATACGAGTTGTACAAAACTACTTGACTTATCTCCTGAAGGTACTTTAACTGAAAATACGACTTTCACATCTTACGATAATTTTATTACCTACTCTTGGCAGTTTTATGGAATTTTCCCAGGATACAGCAACTCAGTACCCAATTCGGAAGTCAATGGAGATCTATTCGCCTTAGCCAACAACAATGCAACCTCAGATTGGATTTGGAATCGCATAGTCATTCCTGGAACTTCTTCTGACTACAATGCACCATACGTTCAGATTAGGGCAATAAATATTTTATTGAACAATATTGATGCAGCATCTCAATTAAGCGATGTGGAGAAAAAACATATTCGCAGCATTGGGTATTTCTTTAAGGCTTACAATTACATGGATTTATTAAATAAATTCGGTGGAGTGATCTGGGTGGAAAATGCCATAAATGATGGAGATAAAGAAATTCTATACGGAACTCCAAGTTCTAGGGATGAAATCGCTCAAAAAATTATGGACATGCTTACTTTTGCAGAAGCAAATATTAAAGTTGCGGGAGATGGTAAGAACACTATAAATGTGCATACTGTTCGAGCATTAATCTCAAGGTTCGGATTAAGAGAAGGTACTTGGAGAAAATATCATGGATTATCCGATTCAGAAAAATATTTGAATGTTTCTGTTGATGCTTCGTCCAAATTGATAGCTAGTTTCCCAGAATTGCACAATGATTATGACGAATTATTTAATAGTGAATCATTAGCGAACAATTCAGAAGTGCTTCTATACAAACAATATGAAGTAAATCAAATTACTCATACTTTAGCATCTTTAGCTAGAAATTCTTCTGGACGTTGGGACCTTACTAAAAAAGCTGCTGATTTATATTTAATGAAAGATGGACAAACACGTTGGACTAGTCCTCAATTTGCTGGAGATGACACTCCGTATAAAGAATTCAGAAACAGGGATATTAGACTTTATTACACTGTTCCTCCTCCATTTAAGGTGATAACTAACCACCCTAGCTATACATTTGAGCATACAGAAAATCTAGCAGATAGGGAATATATTGACCTTATGAATATCTTGTCTATTCCCAGCAGAAAAACATTACCTACTATTAACTGGCAAGGGTTGGTATTACGTCAAGAACCACATTATGCAGATTATACAAATGGCCAACCATTCAATGTAACTTTTACGGGTTATAGATTCTATAAATTTAGTAATAAGATTAAAATACTTCAAAATGAAGACATTAATGATGCACCAATTTTCAGAATGGGTGAAGTGTTTTTGAATTTGGCGGAAGCAAAATATGAACTTGGCACTTTCAATCAAGGAGTAGCTGACCAAACCATTAACAAACTTCGTAAAAGAGGTCAAGTAGCTTCTTTGCAATTAACTGCAATACCTTCAGACCCTACAAGGGATGCTTCCGTTACTCCTATATTATGGGAAATTCGAAGAGAGCGTGCAATAGAATTAATGGGAGAAGGATTTCGTTTTGATGATTTAAGGAGATGGAAAAAAATGGATTACGCTTCCGCTCGTAAAATTGGACGTTATATCCAAAAGGGAGTTGATGTCCCGGCTAACGCTCCAATTCCTATTTTGAACGGAGGATCTAGTGGTAATATTGCTTATGAAGGCACTCCCCCTTCCTTCCCGGAGTATTACTATTTATATCCAATTCCATCTGCTGAAATAGTTTTGAATCCTAATATCAAACAAAACCCAGGCTGGGTTAAATAAATAAATTAACCTTCGGAGGTAATCCTCCGAAGGTTGCTAATAAATTATCATGAAAAAGCTCTTATTATTTTTGCTATTGACCACTATTATCCAAGTCCAGGCACAACAGAAACCGAATATCGTTCTTATCCTAGCCGATGATCTTGGAATTGGGGATATCGGTCCTTATGGCCAACAAAAGATCAGCACCCCAAACCTGGATAAACTAGCCGATGCAGGAATGAAATTCAGTAATTTCTATGCCGGAACCTCCGTATGTGCGCCTTCAAGATCATCCCTCATGACAGGGCAGCATACCGGCCATACCTATGTGCGTGGAAACAAAGAAATCGAGCCCGAAGGGCAAGAACCTTTGGCAGATTCCATCCGCACATTTGCCATGATCCTCCAAGAACATGGCTATAAAACCGGAGCATTTGGAAAATGGGGATTAGGCATGGTAGGCACCTCCGGAGATCCAAACAGAAAAGGTTTTGATGAGTTTTTCGGCTATAATTGCCAACGGCAGTCCCATCGTTATTTCCCTACGCATTTATGGCATAATGATAAGCGTGTCGAATTGGAAGGAAATGACCTCACAAAAATGGCTACCTATGCGCCTGAATTGATTCAGGAACAAACATTGGCATTCCTAGACAAAAACAAGGACCAACCTTTCTTTCTTTTCGTACCAACGGTTCTTCCCCACGCCGAGCTAACAGGTCCTGAAGATGAGTTTTTCAAGAAATATGAACATGCTTTTACGGAAAAACCGCATAAAGGAAATGATTATGGACCAAATGCAACCGTCCCGGGATATGCATCGGTCGCTAAACCAAGAGCGACATTTGCGGCCATGGTAAGCAGAATGGATCATTATGTGGGCGAGATCATGGACAAATTAGCCCAATTGGGATTGACTGAAAACACCATTATAATTTTTACCAGCGACAACGGTGCCCACCGCGAAGGGGGTGCCGATCCGGTATTTTTCAACAGTACGGCGGGGTTGAAAGGGTTTAAGCGAGATCTTTACGAAGGTGGGATCCGTACGCCCATGATCGTGAAATGGAGTGGTAAGGTGGCAGCGAACAGTACCTCCGATCATGTATCAGCTTTTTGGGATATTTTACCAACCGTTCAGGCGATCGTAGGCGATAAAAAAACAGAAAACACGGATGGAATTTCGATGTTACCGACCCTATTGGGCAAAGGTAAACAGCAACAACATGACCAATTGTATTGGGAATTCCACGAAGATGGCGGTAGACAGGCCGTTCGGTATAAGAACTATAAACTGATCAAGTTTAAGGTGAAGGATCCTAATAACAGTTATTTTGAACTTTATGACCTGGAAAAAGACCCTCAAGAGAAAAATCCGATCAAGAATGAAAAGCTAAGCAAGAAATTACTTAAGCTCATCGAAACCGAACATGTGGAAAGTGCTATTTTCCCATTGCTAAGATAACCAGTAAGGCATCTGTATTTTTACTTATTTTGTTCGATGTGAAAGCATATTGCAAGTAGCGTAAAAGTGAGTTGTAAGTGCCTAAAGTCACTTACAACTCACTTACATGTCACTTACACCTCACTTGGAGTAAGAAGACAAAATATGTCAAGTGTTGCTTGTCAAAGTCCTTCTAATTAGCAAAAGCTACAATTACCCTTTATTTCCTTGCTGTTTCAGGTCATGCTCCAGATACCCCCCTTTCGGGCTATCCACAACAATCTTTGCCGCATTCGGATTTCCTCTTACAATCCATCTTACCTTCACTGCTGAAGTCCCTTCAATGGTCGGCACCTCAATCTGTTCCGGTTTAAATTTCTGCTCGATGGTCTCATTGAAATCCGCATTCATCACGCGCATCCCCGTCACCACCTTCGCTCCTTCCAATCGGATATGGTTTGGCCTTTCAATCCGATACCGCACATCATGGTCTGAATGCGTCGGAATGATCCGACTGTTCCAAACTGTTGCATTCACTTCATAAAGATTGCCTCCCAAAGATTTCACATCGGTTTCCAAGACTTCCAATTTTGGCATATGATAGGCATGATAGATGGTAAAAGCAGCATTCCGATGCGCATCCTCCATCAATAAAAACCCGGGATGGTTTCTGGTATAGTTCTTCTTCGCCCCACCGATCTCAATCTTTCCGTATTGCGGATGATCATATTCCTTCCAGGGCACATAGGCATCACCAAACATCAACAGTTTATCAAACTCATAGTATTCATCACTCTGCCGCATCCCCTCTGCTTTCTCATTGAACAATTTATAATTGGTCATCAATTCATTGGAGAAGGTAAAAATTCCACGTGTCAAGGCCAGAAAATCAATCTCACCACCAAAAACGGTGTATAGATCTTTATGGATGACGATATAATTGTATCCGGGCAGCATCTTACCACCCGTGGTTCCCAAGGCATCATACACCTGAACATCTTTTCTCGAATAGAAACGTTCGTCTTCTGCAGCACCCGGACCACGAAGGATCATCCCGCCATAATTATGGTAAGATTGGGCGCCGGCAATATTCGGATGGGCGTAGATAAAATTCTTTACCGCCTGCGTTTCAGGCAAAGTGCCCGGATAGTACAAAGCACCTCCCTGCACATAGTTTGGCTGCCAGTTCCATCCCCAATCCCTGTTCGGGTCATAGGTGCCGGTAATGTCCTCGTTCACCAATCCGTCTCCATCGTTATCTATCCCCTCAAATCCAAGCAGCTCATAATCGCCTACTTCTCCGGGCTTCACGATGATCATGCGGTTCGGATTGTCTGGATCCACCTTATAGCGACCCGTCTTGGACTTTCGGCGCATCATCACAATGTGGCCATCACCATCCAGATCATCATACAGATCCTCCGCCACTAAGCCATCACCATCGTTATCAAACGGTCTCCGCCCTGTCCTGGAGGAATGCATGGTATTGGGTTCATAGATAAAATATTCTCTGGAATCTGGATTGATGGTCGGTGCTATATAAAAGACCTTATCCTTCAATAATTCTTTGATGAAAGGTACTGCATGGTAATTCTCAGCCAGATACCAGGCTGTATACATCGAAATTTCGGAACCTTGCAGTTCATTGGCGTGTATATTCCCATCGATCCACATGGCCGGTTTGCGCTTCGCATCCCCCTCCTTAAAATCTGTAACGGTCAACACGAAGATATCCCGGCCTTCATAGCTCTTGCCAATGGATTCGTATTTCACCAAGTTTGGATAAGCTTTTTGAAGATCCTTATAGAACTGTTCCATCTGTTTCAGATCGTGGTACCTGTTCCAATTCATCGGAACCTTTGGGTTCGAAGGCGAGCCCACCGCGCGAAGACCTGCAATTTCTTTCTGCCCTTCCTCGGTTTTCTGTTGTGCCATACCCAGGCTCAAGCTCAATGTCATCGCCAGGGTCAGTATGTTATATCTTAATTTCATGGAATTTCTAGCTTATAGGGTTATATCAATGGTTTTCTCTCCGGCAGATGGACAGCCAACGGTCAATTGTACCTTTCCTTTGCCCTTAACCAACCAGGAAAAATTGGTCGAACCTCCTGCAGCCAACGTAGGATACAGCTGCAAGCGTTTGCCACTTAGGAATTTCTGCGATTTCTGGATCTCCAGAATGGATTTCATCTTGGATACATGCTTGATCCTGTCCGCAATCTCCGGATAGACAGGCATAGCACCGGTATTGAATAGGCGTATTTCTATACGGTACACATCATCACCCAGGTTGGTCACTTTTGGTGCACTGAACTCCAATTTGGCCATCGCTTTGGTCAATTTGACGATAAAGTCCGCATGCAAGCGCCCAGATTCTTCCAAATGCTCGACCGGAGGATTCTGCCTGAATTTATCCACCACTCCCCCAACTTCTACCTCCTGTCCTGGAAAATCAGGATGATCGATTTTTGTCCAAGGAAGAATTGCCCCTTGGATCTGCTTCGCACGAACCCAATTGGCAAACCTATCCTCATCCTTTAACCCTTGGTTAGGCGGCGCTTTTTTACTGGTATCGGCTTGGCTTGGAATCCACCAAGATGGTGTAACAAAACTGAATTTACCGGTATGGTAATATACCGTACTGGAAAAGTTACCTCTTCCTGCTGGCATTTTTGGCGCATCGCCCAAACTCTTCATATCCTTATTATAGAGTTGGCTGATAATGGCCGAAATCTGAGTATCATTGCTCGTCCAGGATTTGGTGATCCTTTCGCTTGCTTTACGGGGATCGAACTGTTCCGGAACAGAAAGGTTATTCTGCAGACCAAAATGAAGAACCGTCGCGATCTGCGGATGTTCAAATATCAGGTCGATGATGGCGCGGGTTTCAGGCTCTGAGGCGGCATAATCGCCGGTTTCCTGCTCGAAGAAAGGGTACTCAAAGGTAAAATTACTATCGATGTTCACCCCTCCAAGGCCATCTTCTCCAAATAGACCATCTTGATCTGTATCTAAGCCTTCTTTAAATAACTCGTAAGACCCCGATTCAGATTTCGTACGGTCAGCAACTACCATCAGGTCCGGATGTTCGGCATGTGACCGAAAAGGACCAGCAGGTAATTTAACACGCATCTGCGAGATGACCCCATCCTTATTCAGGTCTACATTCGGGTTTTCATCTATTCGCCCATCACGGTCGTTATCGATCTGTCTGCCATTGCCGGAAGCCCAATCCAACGTCTGGGCATTCCTTTTATACGCATCCACATTCAAGACCGGTACAATCCAAATGGATTTATCCGATAAAAGCGTCTGCAATTCAGCAGCAGGTAGCGCAAGAATATGCTTGGCAACCGATAAGGCATTAATAGATCCGGCTAGATGTTTACCGTCTACCCCTGCAACGATCAACAAAGTAGGCTTTGCCTCCTTGCTGGATTGAATCTTTAACACAGGGATCTGCTCACCGGAAAAGGATTTTCCAATACTGACCTGTTCAACAAGCTTATTGGAACTGATGGATTGGATTTGTCCTTTGAGCGCATCGTAGCTTGGGTAATTTCATTGTGCGCTAGCTCCCAAAGGAATACAGGCAAGACAAAGTCTTAGAAACCAATATTTCATAATATTTAGGTGTTAGTTCTTCATAAAACTAATGATTTTCCGTAATTCAACAAATTAGCGGGGGTAACTTATTTGTTATGTGATTTTTTTAATAAATGCTTTCAGTAAATCAAGAAATTAGCCTATTTAAAAAGGGTTTTAAAGGATGAAAATTCCGCCGAGAAAAAAAATAATAATTTATTATGCATATCCCTTTTGTTTTAAGGAGATAAAACTTATTTTTGCATTCCAAAATACAGTGCGTAAAAACGCTGTAATTAAATTGATTAATAAATTTTAGTCCCTATAATATGCCCAATATTGGTAAAATAGCGCAGATTATCGGCCCAGTAGTTGACGTCAACTTTGCCGACAATGAAAATCTTCCTAAGATTTACGATGCATTGTACATTGAAAAAGACAATGGACAACGTATTGTATTAGAGGTTCAACAGCACTTAGGTGAGGAACGTGTTCGTACAATTGCAATGGATGCTACTGAAGGTTTAGTTCGTGGCATGAAAGTAGTTGATACTGGCGCTCCGATCAAAATGCCTGTTGGTGAAGAAATCAAAGGTCGTGTATTTAATGTTGTTGGTGATCCAATTGATGGTATCCAAGCATTGAACAAAGAGAATGGTCGTCCTATCCACAATGTACCTCCTAAATTTGAAGATCTATCAACAGAATCTGAAGTACTTTTCACAGGTATTAAAGTTATCGACTTGTTAGAGCCTTATGCTAAAGGTGGTAAAATCGGATTGTTCGGTGGTGCCGGTGTTGGTAAAACGGTATTGATCCAAGAATTGATCAACAACATCGCAAAAGGTCACGGTGGTCTTTCGGTATTTGCCGGAGTAGGCGAGCGTACTCGTGAGGGTAATGACTTATTGCGTGAGATGTTGGAGTCAGGCATTATTAAATATGGTGACCATTTCATGGAAGGCATGGAAAAAGGCGAATGGCCTTTGGAAACTGTTGACTTGGAATTGATGAAGGATTCGAAATGTACGTTCGTATTCGGACAGATGAACGAGCCTCCAGGTGCACGTGCGCGTGTTGCTTTATCTGGACTAACTGTTGCGGAATACTTCCGTGATGGAGATGGCGAAGGTCAAGGTCGTGATATCCTTTTCTTCATCGATAACATCTTCCGTTTTACACA
This sequence comes from Sphingobacterium tenebrionis, assembly GCF_037126265.1. Classification (NCBI taxonomy): domain Bacteria; kingdom Pseudomonadati; phylum Bacteroidota; class Sphingobacteriia; order Sphingobacteriales; family Sphingobacteriaceae; genus Sphingobacterium; species Sphingobacterium tenebrionis. Next base: position 153,766 of record NZ_JAYLLN010000002.1, on the reverse strand, counting down.
AGCAGGTTCTGAGGTATCCGCACTATTAGGTCGTATGCCATCAGCAGTAGGTTACCAACCAACGCTTGCTACCGAGATGGGTTTAATGCAAGAGCGTATTACTTCCACTAAAAACGGTTCCATCACATCTGTACAGGCGGTTTACGTTCCTGCGGATGACTTGACTGACCCTGCACCGGCGACAACTTTCGCCCACTTAGATGCAACTACCGTATTATCACGTAAGATCTCTGAGTTAGGTATCTACCCAGCGGTTGACCCATTGGATTCAACTTCTCGTATCCTTTCTCCAGCAGTATTAGGTGATGAGCACTACAATACAGCACAACGCGTTAAAGAAATCCTACAACGTTACAAAGAACTTCAGGATATCATCGCTATCTTAGGAATGGATGAGCTTTCTGAAGAGGATAAATTAACGGTACACCGTGCTCGTCGTGTTCAACGTTTCTTATCTCAGCCGTTCCACGTTGCGGAGCAGTTTACAGGTTTGAAAGGTTGTTTAGTAGACATCAAAGACACCATCAAAGGATTCAATATGATCATGGCTGGTGAGGTTGATGAATACCCAGAAGCATCCTTCAACTTAGTAGGTACCATCGAAGATGCTATCGAAAAAGGTAAAAAACTATTAGCAGAAGCAGTTTAGTTCTAGATATTAGATAATAGACATTAGATTTAAGACTCTGTTCAAAAGAGTAGAGTCTTAAATTGTTTTTCAGGGTCTACTATCTTATATCTCAAATCTATTATCTAAGCACAATGAAATTAACAGTAATTACTCCAGACAGATTAGCTTTCGAAGGCGACGTAACAGCCGTTACAGTCCCTGGTTCGGCGGGATCCTTTCAAATTTTGAAGGACCACGCGGCTATTGTGTCTACGCTAGAAGATGGCAAGGTCATTATTAAGAACAACAATATTGAGCAGGTCATTATTATTAAAGGTGGTGTGGTCGAAGTAAAGGAAAACAATATCATCATTCTAGCGGAGGGAATAGCCGAGCAATAGATAGATAAATTCACAAGATAATGTAGCCCTTAAGACTTCAAGTTTTAAGGGCTATTTTTTTTGTGTTTTACTTCACTTTTCCTGGTTTTAGGAAGAATTTTCCGAGTTTTTGGAAAAATTAAAAAAAATCAAAAGTATACCAATTTTAATATTAGTCTACTAACCACAAAACTAAAAATGATAGAATTCCAATTTTTACAGAATAAAATTTTAATGAATTTAAATATTCGAAATAAAAAACTTTATCAAAATACTTTGTTTGGCTATTGTAAAGAATTTTAATTCGACCTAAATTAACAATCGGAAAAGAAAGCAGGCATTATGCAGTATTATAATCAGGAAACACTCATCTATTTAAATGGACAATTCGTAAAGGCAAATAATGCCGGAGTTGATCTATTCGGTCAGTCTTTACATTATGGTTATGGCGCCTTTGAAGGACTGCGTGCCTATAGTACCCATAACGGCACCCGCATCTTCAAAGCGGAGGAGCATTTCGAACGCTTACAGCAATCCTGTAAAGCCATCGGACTACCTTATTCTTGGGACAACAGGGAGCTGATCGAAAAGACCTATGAGCTTTTGGAGGTAAACAACCTAAGGGCGGCCTATATTCGGCCATTGATCTATTCCGGATCGAACATGCACCTGACCGCTTCCGATCATGCCAACATCATGATTGCGGCCTGGGAATGGGGCCCTTATCTTGGACAGAATCTCATCAAGGTGAACATCTCCAAGATCGAACGACCAAATCCAAAGTCCTTCCCGACCAGCGCGAAGGTTTCTGGACAATATATCAACTCCATTTTGGCAACCAGTGATGCGATCCAAAAAGGTTTTGATGAAGCTTTGTTAACTGACCAGGATGGGTTTGTGGCACAAGCATCCAGCGAGAACCTATTCATAGAAAAGGATTTTAAAATATACACCCCTCCTTTGGGCAATATCTTCCCAGGAATTACCCGAGAAACGGTGATTGCTATCTGTAAGAGCCTGGGCTTTGAGATCATCGAAAAAAGATTATCGGTAAAGGACATTTACGAGGCCGACAGCGCCTTTTTGAGTGGTACCGCAGCAGGGATTATAGGAATCAAACAAGTAGACAATGTGGTATTCCCGGAAGAGTGGGAAGACAGCATCGGATCATCTATCCAACGAAAATATAAAAACTTAGTATTAGAGCAAGAGAATTATGAAGTCATCATCTGATAACCAGCAGGGAATCAACAAGTACAGCCGCATCTTCACACAAGATGAGACGCAACCAGCAGCAAAAGCCATGTTATATGGGATCGGTCTGACCGATGCGGATATGGAAAAAGCGCAGGTCGGTATTGCGAGTATGGGTTATGATGGGAATACCTGTAACATGCACCTGAACGATCTGGCAGCCGTGGTAAAAAAAGGTATTTGGAACCATGACCTGGTCGGGTTGACTTTTGGCACTATCGGTGTCAGTGATGGGATGAGTAATGGTACTGATGGGATGCGCTATTCCCTGGTATCACGCGATGTGATAGCAGATAGTATCGAGACGATCTGTGGCGGTCAATACTACGATGGTGTTGTAGCCATTCCGGGATGTGATAAGAACATGCCAGGTGCAATTATGGCGATGGGAAGATTGAATCGCCCGGCCATTATGGTATACGGTGGAACCATCGCTCCTGGTCATTATAAAGGGGAAGAACTGAATATCGTATCGGCATTTGAAGCATTGGGCAAGAAAATCGCCGGAACGATCTCGGATGAGGATTATGATGGGGTGATCCGTCATACCTGTCCGGGTGCAGGAGCATGTGGTGGTATGTATACCGCCAATACTATGGCATCAGCGATCGAAGCCATGGGTATGAGTTTGCCCTACTCCTCTTCTAACCCTGCCACTTCAACCGAAAAACAGAAGGAATGTCTGGAAGTGGGTAAATATATCCGCATCCTATTAGAAAAAGATATCAAACCGACCGATATCATGACCCGTAAAGCATTTGAGAATGCGATGCGTATCATCGTGATCTTAGGCGGTTCTACCAATGCCGTGTTGCACTTTATTGCCATGGGACATGCGGTAGGCGTAGAAATTACTCCGGATGATTTCCAACGCATGTCGGACGAAACTCCGGTATTGGCAGATTTCAAACCATCGGGTAAATTCCTGATGCAGGATCTACACCAATATGGTGGAATTCCGGCGGTTATGAAATACTTGTTGGACGAAGGTTTATTACATGGCGACTGCCTAACGGTTACCGGAAAAACGGTAGCAGAGAACTTGGCGGAGGTAAAGTCGATCATCGATTACAACCAGCCGATCATCCATGCGTTGAACGATCCGATCAAAGCTACCGGCCATCTACAGATCCTTTATGGAAACTTGGCAGAAGAAGGCTCTGTTGCTAAGATCTCTGGAAAAGAAGGCGAGAAATTCACAGGTCCTGCCCGTGTATTCGATGGGGAACATGATCTGGTAAAAGGATTGGAAACCGGACGTATCAAATCGGGCGATGTAGTCGTGATCAAAAACGAAGGCCCTAAAGGCGCCCCTGGGATGCCGGAAATGTTGAAACCAACGTCCTTGATCATCGGTGCTGGCCTCGGAACTTCCGTGGCCTTGATTACCGACGGTCGCTTCTCCGGTGGTACCCACGGATTCGTTGTGGGCCATATCACCCCTGAAGCCTACGAGGGTGGCCTGATCGGGTTGGTACAAGACGACGACATCATCGAGATCGACGCCGTCAATAACACGATCAACCTGAAAGTCTCCGACGACGAGATCGCTTCCCGCAGAGCAGCTTGGCAACAACCTGCCCTCAAAGTAAGCAAAGGCGTTCTTTACAAATACGCCAAATCTGTCGCCAACGCATCGAAAGGGTGTGTGACGGATCTTTAGGGAGTATTTAGTAGTTAGTATTTAGTATAAAGACCTATAGCGGAATTTATGCACCCAAGATCTACCTACTAAATACTACCTACTAAATACTAAAATCTATCTACTAAATACTAAAAAAAACATTAGTAAAGCAGTAGCGACCCTAGGTCTAACTACTAAATACTAACTACTAAATACTAAAAAATGACAACACAGATCAGTGGTTCGAAAGCGGTCTTGGAGGCCTTAATCCACGAGGGAGTGGATACCGTATTCGGGTATCCGGGTGGGGCGATTATGCCGATCTACGATGCATTGTATGATTACAATGATCAATTGAGGCATATATTGGTGCGTCACGAACAAGGAGGAATTCATGCTGCTCAAGGTTATGCACGTACGTCAGGACGTGTGGGAGTGGCTTTTGCAACAAGTGGCCCAGGGGCAACCAACCTGGTCACTGGATTGGCGGATGCCATGATTGATAGCAATCCTATTGTTTGTATTACCGGACAGGTATTTGCATCCCTACTGGGAACAGATGCCTTTCAGGAAACCGACGTCGTCAATATTACCACCCCTGTTACCAAATGGAACTACCAGGTAACCGATGCTACCGAGATTCCGAGTGTGTTGGCCAAAGCATTTTATATTGCTCGTACCGGCCGTCCTGGCCCGGTATTGATCGATATCACCAAGAATGCCCAGATGCAGCTGTTCGATTATGAGGGATATACTTCCTGCGATCATATTCGCAGTTACCGCCCTGCGCCGATCGTGCGTAAGGAATATATAGAAGAAGCCGCAAAAGCGATCAATGCTGCTGAAAAACCTTTTGTCCTTTTCGGACAGGGGATTATCCTGGGTAAAGCAGAAGAGGAATTCAAAGCGTTCATCGAAAAGGCGGGTATCCCTTCAGCGAGTACCGTTATGGGCTTAAGTGCCTTGGAAACCAACCACCCATTACATGTGGGCATGTTGGGAATGCATGGTAACTACGCTCCGAATGTCATGACCAATGCATGTGATGTGTTGATCGCGATCGGTATGCGTTTCGATGACCGTGTAACTGGGCGTTTGGATAAATATGCAAAACAAGCGAAAGTAGTGCACCTGGACATCGACCCTGCGGAGATCGATAAGAATGTGAAAGCACATTATCCGGTGTGGGGCGACTGTAAGGAAACCCTTCCCCTATTGACATCGCTTATTGATAAAAAGGATCACAGTGCATGGTTACAGCAATTCCGTGACCTGGAAAAAGAGGAGATCAAAGAGGTTATCCACGATGAACTGAACCCGACTTCAGATATCCTGACCATGGGAGAAGTGATCAAAACCTTGAACGAGCTAACAGGTGGTGATGCTGTCATTGTTACCGATGTTGGTCAGCACCAGATGGTAACCTGCCGTTACGCCAAGTTCAACCAGTCCAAATCCAATGTAACTTCTGGAGGATTGGGAACCATGGGATTCGGCCTACCAGCAGCCATTGGCGCTTGGTATGGTGCTCCGGAAAGGGATGTGGTAGCAATTATCGGGGATGGTGGTATACAGATGACCATCCAGGAATTGGGAACCATCATGCAATTCGGTGCCAAAGTGAAGATCCTTATCCTGAACAATGAATTCTTGGGTATGGTGCGTCAGTGGCAACAACTGTTCCACGACAAGCGTTATTCTTTTGTGAATATCACCAGCCCTGATTTTGTGGCCGTGGCAAAAGGATATTACATCGATGGAAACAAAATCTCCGAACGTAAGGATTTAAAAGATGCCTTGAAGGCCATGTTGGACCACGATGGATCGTACCTATTAGAAGTGATGGTGGGCAAGGAAAACAACGTTTTCCCGATGGTCGCGCAAGGAACTAGTGTATCAGAAATTAGATTGAAGTAAAATGGAAAAGCAAGAATATACCGTAACCCTATATACAGAAAATTCGATCGGTATGATCGGACGCATCTCGGGAATCTTCTCCAGACGCAAAATCAACATTGAAAGCTTGAACACCTCGCCTTCGGAGGTGGATGGTATCCATCGTTTCACTATTTTGATCACTGAATCTGAAGAAGTGGTAAGGAAACTTTGCCGCCAGATCGAAAAGCAGGTGGAAGTTTTAAAAGCGTATTACAATACCAACGATGAATTGATCTGGCAAGAACAGGCGCTTTACAAGGTTCCGGCCGATGTGATCGCCGAGAAAGCCTATGTGGAAAGGCTGTTGCGCCAATATGGAGCGAATGTCGTGGTTATCCGGAATGATTACATCGTGTTTGAAACAGCAGGTCATCGGGAGGAAATCGATAGGTTAACAGAAGAACTTGGAAAATACAACCTGATTGAATTTGTGCGTGGTGCCCGTATCGCTATCATTAAAGATAGTGCTGGTTTCCACTCGAAACTGAAACAGTTCGAACGGGAAGAACCTTCGCAAGAGGTGGTAGAAAACGAATTCCTTGATCAACAGGATAAGGTTTTTACCATGTAAAACTCTTTTAAGGAGACAACAGATTAATTCATCAGGTTATTAATTCATTAGGTTAAAAAAAACAAAAATGGAACATGTTTTCAAATTCATAAAAGACAGTCGTTTGGCTTTCATCAAATTGATCGATGGATTATCCAACGAGCAGTTAAACGAAATCCCAGAAGGCTTCAACAATAATATCATCTGGAACTTTGGACATATCGTCGTAAGCACACAGACCTTGGTCTATACGCGTACAGGTATCCGCGAAGGGGTCAATTGGGTAAAGTATGTAGATTCTTATACCAAAGGCACAAAACCGGCCTATACCGTAAAGCCTGAAGAGGTAGAGGAGCTGAAAAGAATAGCGATAGAAAGCATCGAGGCTATTGAAATCGACTACAAAGCGGGGCTATTTGATATCATCACGCCCTATGAAACAGGTACCTACTTCGCTACGCTGAATAGCATCGAAGACGTTTTAACAACGACGGCCGGACATGATAACCTTCACTTCGGCTATGCCGTCGCACAGAAACGCATAATCAACATCAATAACTAACATAATTCTGAAAAGAAAAATATTTTAAAAACAGGAAGATAATGGCAAATTATTTCAACACCTTACCGATTAGAGAGCAATTGAACCAGTTGGGAATTGCAGAATTCATGGACTCAGCGGAATTTGCTGATGGCGTAGAAGCTTTAAAAGGTAAAAAAATCGTAATCGTAGGCTGTGGTGCACAGGGTTTGAACCAAGGTTTGAACTTGAGAGATAGTGGCTTGGATGTATCCTATGCTTTACGTAAAGAAGCTATTGAACAAAAAAGAGATTCTTGGAAAAACGCTACGGACAACAATTTCAACGTAGGTACCTACGAAGAATTGATCCCTACAGCGGATTTGGTGATCAACCTGACACCAGATAAACAACATACATCGGTTATCAATGCCGTAATGCCTTTGATGAAACAAGGCGCTACCCTATCCTACTCTCATGGATTCAACATTGTGGAGGAAGGCATGCAGATCCGTCCGGATATTACGGTGATCATGGTGGCTCCTAAATGTCCAGGTTCAGAGGTTCGTGCAGAATACCTAAGAGGATTTGGTGTCCCGACCTTGATCGCTGTACACCCAGAAAACGACCCGCAGGAAAAAGGTTGGCCAGAAGCGAAAGCTTACTGTGTAGGAACTGGCGGTCACCGCGCAGGTGTCCTAAAATCATCTTTCGTAGCCGAAGTTAAATCGGATTTGATGGGCGAGCAAACTATCCTATGTGGATTGTTGCAAACAGGCTCGATCCTTTCTTTCGACAAAATGGTGGAAAAAGGAATCGACCCAGGCTATGCATCGAAATTGGTACAATACGGTGTGGAAGTAATTACCGAAGCCTTGAAACACGGTGGTGTAAGTGGTATGATGGATCGTTTGAGCAACCCTGCAAAGGTTAAGGCATTTGAACTTTCTGAAGAATTGAAGGATATCATGCGTCCTTTGTTCCAGAAACACCAAGATGATATCATGTCTGGGCATTTCAGCAAGACCATGATGGAAGACTGGGCAAATGGCGATGCCAACCTATTGAAATGGCGTGCAGAGACCGGTGAAACCGCATTCGAAAAAACACCGGCAGGCGATGTTAAGATCGACGAACAGGAATATTTTGATAATTACGTATTGATGTCGGCATTTATCCGTGCAGGGGTAGAATTAGCGTTCGAAACCATGGTTCAAGCAGGAATCAAACCAGAATCTGCTTACTATGAGTCGCTACACGAAACACCTTTGATCGCCAATACCATCGCTCGTAAAAAATTATTTGAGATGAATCGCGTGATTTCAGATACGGCAGAATATGGTTGTTACTTGTTCGATCAGGCATGTAAACCCTTGTTGGCAGATTTCATGAAAAAGATTGATACTGATGTGGTTGGAAAGAACTACAATGAAGGAAAAGATGGGTCGGTAGACAATATTAAGTTGGTACAGATTAACGAAAAACTACGCAATCACGAGGTAGAAGTGGTAGGTAGAAAATTGCGTAAAGCAATGACAGCGATGAAAGCTATCAAAACTGTTTAATTTTTCGTAAATTAGTAGATGGTTTAAAGGGTAAAATTATGATAATCATAATTTTACCCCTTTGAATTATCAAACCAACCAAGTAATAGAGAGAAATGGGAAAAACATTAGTAGAAAAAATTTGGGATGCACACGTCGTCAAGCGTCAAGAAGGGTTTCCAGATATGTTATATATCGACACCCACTTGATCCACGAAGTGACTTCCCCACAAGCATTTGATGGATTACGTAAGCGCGGACTTCCCGTGTTCCGCCCGCAACAAACGGTAGCTACTGCCGACCATAACGTGCCCACATTAAACCAACACCTTCCGATTCAAGAGGAACTATCCCGCTACCAAGTAGATATGTTGACCAAAAACTGCAAGGAATTCGGAATTGAACTATACGGTTTGGGGCATCCTTACCAAGGTATTGTCCATGTGATCGGTCCAGAATTGGGTATCACCCTTCCCGGAAAAACGATGGTATGTGGCGATAGCCATACCTCTACCCATGGTGCCTTTGGCGCTATCGCCTTCGGAATCGGAACCTCTCAGGTAGAGCAGGTATTTGCGACGCAATGTTTATTGCAGCAAAAACCAAAGACGATGAAAATTGAAGTGAACGGTGAATTAGGCAATGGTGTCGGTGCAAAAGACATCATCCTGTACATCATCTCCAAGATATCAGCAGCCGGAGGTACCGGTTATTTTGTGGAATACGCAGGATCTGCGATCCGCTCCTTGAGTATGGAAGGTCGTATGACCATCTGTAATATGAGTATCGAAATGGGTGCTCGTGGTGGATTGATCGCACCGGATCAAACCACTTTTGATTATATCGAAGGTCGTGAGTTCGCACCAAAAGGTGAGCAATGGGATCAGGCATTGGCCTATTGGAAAACGCTATACTCGGATGAGGATGCTGTTTTCGATGAGGTATTGACCTTTGATGCTGCGGATATCCAGCCCATGATTACTTATGGTACCAACCCAGGTATGGGAATCGGTATTACGGAGGAAATCCCAACAACGGAATCCCAACCAGAGAACGAAAGACCATCTTACCAAAAAGCATTGGACTACATGGGTTTCCATGATGGTGAAGGCGTTTTGGGCAAACCGGTGGATTATGTGTTCATCGGTAGCTGTACAAACTCCCGCATTGAGGATCTACGTCAGGTTGCTGCCTTTGTAAAAGGGAAGCAGAAAGCAGATAATGTGGAAGTATGGATCGTTCCTGGATCAAAACAGGTTGAAGCCCAAGCCAAACAAGAGGGTATCGATAAGGTGTTCGAAGAGGCGGGATTCATGCTTCGCGAACCTGGATGTTCGGCATGCCTAGGTATGAACGAGGATAAGATCCCTGCAGGTAAATACTGTGTTTCTACTTCTAACAGGAATTTCGAAGGTAGACAGGGGCCGAATGCAAGAACCATGTTAGTAAGCCCGTTGACTGCTGCCGCTGCTGCAGTAACCGGAAAAATAGTGGATGTAAGGGAATTGGTGTAAGCAGAAATTGTAATCAAGCATGAAAAAATTTGAAAAATTAAATTCTACGGTGGTTCCTCTACCGATAGAGAATATAGATACCGATCAGATCATTCCAGCTCGTTTCTTGAAGGCTACCACCCGTGAAGGATTCGGTAATAACCTGTTCCGTGATTGGAGATTCGACAGCAATGACCAACCTAAAGCCGATTTCGTAATGAATGACCCGACCTACCAAGGAAAAATCCTGGTAGCCGGTAAAAACTTTGGTTGTGGATCCTCCCGCGAACATGCGGCTTGGGCAATTCAGGACTATGGTTTTGATGTGGTGGTGAGTTCCTTCTTCGCCGATATCTTCAAAGGGAATGCCTTGAATAATGGGGTGTTGCCTATTACGGTGCCTGAAGATTTCTTGGAGAAGATCTTCGAGAAGGTATTCGAAAATCCGGAAACGGCGATTGAGGTAGATCTTGAAAATCAGACTATCAAAATTGCAGAGACAGGAGAATCCTATGCGTTTGAAATCAACCCATACAAGAAATCCTGTTTGATCAATGGATATGATGATATTGATTTCATCTTGAGCCATAAAGCGGAAATCGAAGCTTTTGAACAAAACAGATAATGCCGAAAAGCATCCATATTGATCGTTTAAACCTGGCCTATGCCGGGAAAAGTATATGGAAAGACCTTTCATGGACCATATATCCAAACGAACACTATGTTTTAGGCGGAAAAAGTGGGTCTGGTAAAACTTCTTTGGGCAAATACCTTGCTGCACATCATGATGCAGTTTACATCGCCAACTGGTATCAATTTACCAATTTAGAAGGCGATAGAAACTTTTACTATCAGCAGCGGTATAACCGCCACCAAGGAAAAGATACCCTGACAGTTCGAGCAGAACTAACACATTATGCCCAGAAAGAAGGATTAGACATTCGGGATATCCAACATAAACTGCAGGCCTTTGGCTATGAGGAGATGTTGGATTCCCAATTGATCGAACTTTCGAGTGGTGAACATAAAAAACTGCAATTGATCAAGGGATTATGGTTAAAACCAACCTTATTGATCATTGATGAGCCTTATACCGGCTTGGATAAACAGTCCAGAAAGGTATTGAACGAATGGTTGGATGAACTGGCAACAGAAGGTGTCCAGCTCATACTGATCACAAACGATGAGCAAGTTCCGAATTCCATCAATAGCTATGCGCATATTGTAGAAGGGAAACTTGTTCGGGAAGAAACACAGGATGCATTGATCCAGGATGCTGTACGGCAGCAAAAAAACATCCCGGAATTTCTCAAGGTCATCCCACATACAGATCATGAGTACATGTTCCAATTAAAGGATGTACACATCAAGTATGGTGAAAAAGAGGTGCTGAAGGGCATTGATTGGGAAGTGAAAGTGGGCGAACGCTGGTTGCTTCAAGGGGCGAATGGTTCTGGAAAGTCCACCTTGCTCAGCTTAATAAATGGGGATCATCCACAATCCTACGGATTGGATATCACCTTGTTCGGAAAGAAAAGAGGCTCGGGTGAGAGCATTTGGGATATCAAGGAAAAAATAGGGATGATATCTCCCGAAATGCATTGGTATTTCGATCAACAAGCCACCGTGTGGCATACCTTGGCATCAGGCTTCTACGATAGTATCGGTTGGTTTATCGATGTCAAATTCCAGGAGAAGAAACAGATCGAAGAACTGATGAACTTTTTTGATCTTACGGAATATAAAGATCAATTATTACACAGCCTTCCCTTGGGGAAACAACGCCTAGCCCTATTGGCGCGAAGCATCATTAAAAATCCGCCACTTTTAGTGCTGGACGAACCTTGCCAGGGATTAGATTACAATCAGGCAAGATACTTCAATGATGTAGTCGATGAATTATGCCAGTATGGGAAAACATTGATCTACGTGGGGCACTACGAGAGTCAGCTACCGAAAGGGATTGACCATAAAATTGAATTAGCGCATGGCCAGGTAAAAGCCATTGAACATAACATAGAAAACGTTTTAAAATAACATGAAGAAGAACATTCTTATTATTCCAGGTGATGGAATTGGACAAGAAGTTACAACTTGGGGTAAACAGGTATTGAACCGTATTGCAGAAAAATATAACCATGAATTTATTTTTGATGAGGCTATTATGGGCCACACGGCAATCGAAGCTACCGGAAATCCCCTACCCGATGAAACATTAGAAAAAGCAAAAGCATCGGATGCCATCCTTTTTGGTGCCATCGGACATGCTAAATACGATAATGATCCTTCCGCAAAGGTACGCCCAGAGCAAGGTCTCTTGAAAATCCGTAAAGAACTCGGATTGTATGCCAACCTTCGTCCTATCCTTTTGTTCGATGAACTTTTGGATGCTTCCAGCCTAAAACCGGAAGTTTTGCGCGGTACGGATATCCTATTCTTCCGTGAATTAACTGGTGATGTTTATTTCGGAGAGAAAAAACGCAATGAGGATAATACCTTCGCATCCGATCTGATGAACTACCACCGTTATGAAGTAGAGCGGATCACACGCAAAGCGTACGATGCAGCAAGAACAAGAAATAAAAAACTCTGCTCCGTAGATAAGGCGAATGTATTGGAAACGTCACGTCTATGGCGTGAAGTGGTTCAGGAAATTGCCAAGGAATATCCTGACGTGGAAACAGAACATATGTTCATTGATAATGCAGCCATGCAATTGGTGAAAAACCCGAAGAAATTCGATGTGGTACTGACCGCTAATCTTTTTGGGGATATCCTAACCGATGAGGCTTCGCAGATTGCAGGCTCGATGGGCATGTTGGCATCTGCATCCATTGGTGATGGAACTGGCTTTTTTGAACCTATCCATGGCTCTGCCCACGATATCGCCGGCCAGAACAAAGCTAATCCATTAGCTTCTATCCTATCCGCTGCTTTGATGTTAGATATTGCTTTCGGATTGCAGGATGAGGCCAAAGCGGTAACCAATGCTGTCTCGGAAACATTGAAAGCAGGCTGGAGAACAGGCGATATTGCCAATTCAGAAACCGCTGCAGACAAGATCTTGGGAACCGAAGAAATGGGAGCCAAGGTGTTGGAATTTTTAAAGTAAATTTTGAAAAAGAATAAACCAAGGTATAAACATAAATAGATATTGATATGTTACACGATCCTAATCACTTATATATTTTCGACACGACCTTACGTGATGGCGAACAAGTACCAGGATGTCAGTTGACAACCCCCGAGAAAGTCGAGATCGCGAAAGATTTAGAACGCTTGGGCGTAGATGTTATCGAAGCAGGATTCCCTGTTTCCAGTCCCGGCGATTTCCAATCGGTAGTGGAACTTTCCAAAGCGGTGAACGATGTGATCATCTGTGCGTTGACCCGTGCGAATAAGAATGATATCGATGTGGCTGCTGATGCACTTAAGTATGCGAAAAGACCACGTATCCACACAGGTATTGGCTCTTCGGATATGCACATCAAATACAAATTCAACAGCACAAGGGAAGAAATTTTAGAACGTGCGGTAGCTGCTGTAAAACATGCGAAATCCTATGTGGAAGATGTGGAGTTTTATGCAGAGGATGCTGGCCGTGCGGATTTGGAATTCTTGGCAAAGATGATCGAAGCGGTAATTGGCGCAGGCGCAACAGTAGTCAACATCCCAGATACCAATGGCTATTGCTTGCCTGACCAATACGGTGCTAAAATCAAGTACTTAAAAGACCATGTGAGTAATATCGACCAAGCCATCATATCGGCACATTGCCACAATGACCTTGGCTTGGCAACGGCAAATTCCATCGCCGCTATCCAAAACGGAGCCCGCCAGGTAGAATGTACCATCAACGGTATTGGCGAACGCGCAGGAAATACCTCCTTGGAGGAAGTAGCGATGATATTGAAGGTACATCAGCATTCGTTTGGAAATTTAAGTTCCAATATCGACAGCAAAATGTTCACTTACATTTCCCGTAAGGTGAGCGATATGATGAATATGCCGGTGCAACCGAACAAAGCCATCGTTGGCCGAAATGCTTTTGCACATAGCTCCGGAATCCATCAGGATGGTTTCTTGAAACACCGTGAAAATTATGAGATCATCCGTCCAGAAGATGTGGGCTTGGAAGAAGCAGATATCATATTAACTGCTCGTTCTGGTCGCCATGCGCTTAAACACCATTTAGAGCGCTTAGGTTATCATTTGGACAAAGATACTTTAGCAGATACCTACCAACGGTTTCTGGTCCTTGCAGACGCTAAAAAAGACATCTGCGACGAAGACCTGCTTACCTTGGTGAAATAATATTTAGATGAGCTTGGATTTATCAACCTTAACCCTAGACTCTCAAGCCGCAAAAGAAAGAATCAAAGATGTGGTTGTGCGCACGCCGCTGCAGTACAACCATCATCTTTCTGAAAAGTACGGTGCCGAAGTTTACCTTAAAAGAGAAGACCTTCAGGTCGTTCGTTCCTATAAACTTAGGGGCGCTTTCAACAAAATATCCAGCCTTTCTCCTGAAGAAAGAGCCAATGGGGTGGTTTGTGCCAGTGCAGGAAACCATGCCCAAGGCGTAGCCTTATCCTGCAAACGTTTGGATATCAAAGGCGTAATCTTCATGCCTGGGCCTACACCTCGCCAAAAAATTACCCAGACCGAAATGTGGGGAAATGGCAATATTGAGATCGTCCTGATCGGTGATACCTTCGACGATTGCCAAAAAGCAGCTTTGGATTATGCCAAGGAACACTGCATGACCTTTATCCCACCTTTTGATGACCTTAAGATCATTGAAGGCCAAGGAACGGTCGCTGTGGAAATCTTAGAAGATCTTCCGGATCTGGATGTGGTATTCATCCCTATCGGTGGTGGTGGTCTATCCTCAGGGGTAAGCTATTACTTCAAGAAGCATGCTCCGCAGGTCAAATGTTATGGTGTAGAACCGGAAGGTGCGGCATCCATGCAGGCTGCTTTGCAGCAAGGAGAACCCGTAGAACTCGACCAGATCAATAAATTTGTGGATGGTGCTGCCGTGAAGAAAATCGGCAAACTGACTTTCGATATCAGTTCCCAATTGTTGGATAGCGTGAAGTCCATTCCAGAAGGAAAGATCTGTACCACAATTTTACAACTGTACAATAAAGACGCTATAGTTGCCGAACCAGCAGGCGCACTTTCCATTGCTGCGCTGGAATTCCATAAAGAGGAGATCAAAGGTAAAAAAGTTGTTTGTATCATTTCTGGTGGCAACAACGATATCGATCGCATGAGCGAGATCAAGGAGATGTCTTTACTATATGAGGGCTTCAAGCATTACTTCATCGTTCGCTTCCCGCAGCGGCCAGGAGCATTACGCCTCTTGGTTACCGAAGTGCTGGGTCCGAAAGATGATATTACCCGTTTCGAATACATCAAAAAAACAGAACGCGAACGCGGTCCAGCGTTAATTGGTATTGAATTAAACAATCCAAATGATTATATTTCATTTATAGAACGGTTAAAGGAATACAAATTCGACTTTATCGAGGTCAATAAAGACCAAACATTGTTCGAATACCTCGTTTAAACAGCAACTAACCCTCCACTATAATAGGATGTAACGGCCGACAGAAATTGTTGGCCGTTGCTCTTTTACACGTAATCCCAACAATTTTTGTTACAATTCAATAAATTACTTCGCTTCAATCAAGCTCCTGAAAATTATTTTTTTGTTAATAATCAAACTATTACGCTTTAATTTTATTTTAGATATATAGAAACCTATAAAATCAGGAGGAAAACATGAAAGCTTATTCAATCATTTTATGCTTGATGGTCATGTGCAGCCTTGGCTTTGCACAAATAAAAACACCGCCACAAGCACCAGGTCAAAAAGCACCCGCTCAAAAAGCACCTGCCCAGAAACTAAGTCCAGCAGACAGTACGATGGTCAAAACCAACGATGGGGTTACCATTAATATCCATTACAGCAGCCCTTCCTTAAAAGGCCGCAAGATCGGAACGGAGGTGGCAGAATTTGGTAAAGTATGGCGCACAGGCGCAAATGCTACCACCACCATCTCCTTCGACAACAATGTCACCATCAATGGAAAAGCCTTAGAAGCTGGAAAATACGGCATCCATACCATCCCTGGCGAAGCCAATACCACCATTATCTTCAATAAGACTTGGGACCAATGGGGTACTAAATACGACCAGAAGGATGATGCGTTACGCGTTGATGTCAAGAACGACAAATTATCGAGCAGCCAGGAAAGGATGAAAATCATGGCCGATAAATCCGGCAAGGTGAGCATTGCTTGGGGAACTTATGGCGCTTCCTTCCAAGTAAAAGCAGCCAACTAGTAACCGCAGCCAAGAAGCCGCAAAAAGAAACTAAAAGAAACTAAAAAGCCCCCCAGAAATAATATCCAGGGGGCTTTTTTGATAACAAAGAGTTTATTCTTAAATATCCACTACCGCATCCATCATGAAATCCTCATTCTTCAAATGCACGATTTCGGTTGCTTTTTCGTAGTTCGTCGATTTCTTCGAGAAGAAATCGTGTTGTGTCGTCTCGGTGTTCAAACCGTTCAAAACAATCGGATTGACCTGCTTTACTTCAAAAATAGGATCAAACCCTAAGTTCATCAAGGCTTTATTACCATTGTAGCGAACGTATTCCTTTACCTCAGCTGTTAAACCTACCACCGTATACAATTCTTCGGTGTATTTGATCTCATTTTCATAAAGATCGTTCAATAAGGCTAAGAAACGTTGTTTCACTTCTTCCTTGTTTGGAAGCTTCGCAAATACTTCCTGCGCGATCAATCCTACGAATACTCCGTGGATGGACTCATCGGCAACAATCTTCTTGATGATATCGGCAGAGGCCACCATCTGTCCTTGTCCACATAACCATAATGGCAGGAAGAATCCAGAGTAGAAAAGGAAAGATTCCAACAGTACCGAAGCAGCCAAGGCCATGAACAATTCTTCATCCGTCACCTTTTCCTTATCGATTGCACGGTAATGGCTATCGATGGTAGATGCTTTATACTGTAAGAATTTGTTCTGGGCAACCCAACCGAATACATCGTTGATCTCGTTGGTGGTAGAAACCGTGGTAAAAATGGTCGAATATGATTTGGCGTGGATCGCTTCCATCATACACATGTACGATAATACAGCCTTGTTCTGTAAGGAATCGATATGATCGATGATCTTAGGCATACCGGTGTGGCTCTGAAGGGTATCCAACAGTGTCAAACCACCTAAGGCTTTCTTATAACACTCTTTCATATCCCAACTCAATCCTTTCCAGCTATCAATATCCTTGGAAGGAATGTATTCCGTATCGATCCAGAACTGGCGGATATTTTGTTCCCAGAACATCAATGCATAGTCGTTGTCCGGTGTATTCCAGTTTACGGCTGTAAATTGTTTACTCATTTTTATAGGTGTCCCCTCTTTTTAATATTTTAATAATTCTTTTCTGACAGCTTATGCTGAACAAGAAATACATTCTTCAATAGTTGATTTACGCGTACGGGTATAGTACAGCGATTTTAATCCCAGTTTATGGGCGTAGATGTAATATTTCGCCAAGTCACGGGTAGAATCCTTTGAATTCGTGTGCAAGATCGTCGATACCCCTTGGTCAATGTGACGTTGGATCACCGAGATCAGTTTCAACACCTTCATCTGATCCATATCGTATGCCGATTTGAAGTAGAAGTAGTTATCATTCGTCAAATAAGGCATTGGGTAGTAAGTGGTACTATCTCCATACTCTCTCACCTCGATGATGTCCACGATTGGCATAACAGAAGCCGTCGCGTTCATGATGTAAGAAGTAGATTGGTTCGGAGCAATGGCCAAACGGTAAGCATGGTAGATACCGTATTCCGCCACCTGTGCTTTTAGGTTTGTCCAATCTTCTACGGTTGGAATATGGATGCCTGCGAACAATTCCTTCACCTTGTCGGTTTTAGGTTGGAATTCACGGATCAAATATTGATCGAAATACGTTCCATCCGCATAGCCCGATTTTTCAAATCCTACGAAAGTTCTTTGGCGTTCCTTAGCAATCTCCATCGATGCCTCCAGCGAATAGTAGTTCATCATCATGAAGAAGGTATTGGCGAAATCCAATGCTTCTGTAGATTCGTACATGATGAAACTCTTCGCTAAATACCCATGAAGGTTCATGGCACCTAGTCCTACCGAATGCAATTCGCGGTTAGCTTTAGCGATGGAAGGAACCATTTCGATATCCGTTACATCGGTTACTACAGTCAAGGCACGCATAGCGGTCTTCACCGTTTCCTTGATGCGTTTATTATCCATCACCGTTGCGATGTTCAAAGACCCTAGGTTACAGGAAATCCCGTAACGGATGGTATCTTCTTTACCGTAGATGTTGATATCAGAAACTTCCGAGATCTGCATGATCTCTGTACATAGGTTCGAGAATTTAACTCTTCCCAATCCGTTCAACGCGTGTGCACGGTTGGTGTTCTCCTTGAAGAAGATGTATGGGTATCCCGACTCTTTTTGCGTTTGTGCAATTTTCACTAACAAGTGACGGGCATTGATTTTTTTCTTTTTAACGTTAGGGTTCGTGATCAGTTCATCATACATCACGTCCATATCCAACTCATCCAGGTACTGACCATACTCCTGCATAACCGTATGCGGATAGATCAAATAACAAGGCTCATCTTTCTCTGCCAATTCCATGAATTTATCCGGAACGATGATACCGATAGATAAGGACTTGATACGTACTTTCTCATCCACATTGATTTTCTTACAATCCAAGAATTCTTCAATGTCCGAGTGGAAGATATTCAAATAGACAGCTCCTGCACCAGGACGTTGTCCCAATTGATTGGCATACGAGAAGGTATCTTCCATGATCTTCATGATCGGAAGAACACCACCTGCGCGGCCATCAACCCCTTTGATCGCTTCACCGCGTGCGCGGATCTTCGAAATATTGAAAGACACTCCACCACCAATAGATGATAATTTCATGGCCGAATCCACCGCGTAACCAATACCGTTCAGGTTATCGCCGATCTCATCCAAGAAACAGGAAACCAATTCGCCGGAACGTTTCTTTCCAGCGTTCAAGAACGTCGGGGTAGCGGGTTGATATTCTTGATTGATCATGATCTCTGCATACTCGATAGCTTTTTGAACGCCTTCTTCTCTTGCTAAGAACAAAGAAACCGCCACCACACGGTCTTCGTAACGCTCTAGGAATTTCTCCCCCGAATCATCGCGAAGCGCATAACTTTGGAAAAACTTGAAGGCCGCCATAAAAGATTGGAAACGGAATTTCTTTGCATACACAAAGTTGAATACCTCTTCCATTTGCTCAAACGTAAACCATTCGTAGAAATTGATGTAATAGTTGTTTTCTACCAAATAATCGATTTTTTCCTTCAAGTTGTAGAAGAACACGGTGTTCTTGTTCACATACTCCAGGAAATAGGCGCGCACAGCCTCCTTGTCCTTATCAAGGCTGTACTCGTCATCATGTTTGATCATGATTTCGTTATTAAGCAATATCCAATTTTTCGCTACCTCGTTTGCTATCATAGTATTGATTTTTAATGATGTCAATAAATTGATTAATATCTTCCAATGTACCAGAAAGTTCGAATTTCATGGCCGTTGGGATTTCGAATTCTGTGCTGATCTTATCAGCTGCTATCGCATAGTTCCTTCCCCAGTTGCGGTTTCCGCTGGATGTTACCGAGTAGATCATATGGCTTTGCATGGTCAATAACTGAGCGGTCTTATCCGGTACTTTACCAAAATTGGTGGTATAAGTGACCAAATGTCCCGGCTCCGAGATCTCCATATGCTCCTCAATACGGATGGCTTTCCATCCCGTAACTTGGATCACCTTGTTGATAAAGCGCTCCACATTACCGGTTCTTGAATCGTAATATAAATTAATCATGGTCCTTTAGGTTTATGGATTAATTACAGGGCAATCTGATCCAACTCTTCTGGCTTAAATCCGATGATTCTATTTTTGATTTCGTCGTTCTCCAATACAATCACGGTAGGAACGGTACGTACTTTGAACTTAACAGCTAATTCCGGCTCATCAAATGGATTGATAGTTTCGTAGGCAATACCTTTGTTGTCTAGGTAAGCCGATACCTGTGCGCATGGTGCACAGTCATTTTTTTCGAATTTAATGATTCTTGCCATGTTATATTAAGTTGAAAAAGAATTTGGGCTTTTTGGGCTCTGCTTCTTTGTTTAAATAAAAAAACGATTGAAATGAGATGGTTTCATACTCATGTAGAACAAATATCCCATATTTTTTAACGTAGGAGGTAATGATACTTTTCCACATTCATGTGGATTCCGTTGGTAAAACCCACTTGGTTACCTCGAATAATTAGTAAGGTGTTCGTTTTCAATTCACTGAGGATGTTGATAACTTTAAATTAGCACTTTGTAGCTATTTGTTGACTCCCTTTTTCTTCCTCTTTTTATTGTCAAAATATAAGAGAATTTTTGGTTAATTATAACAAATTAGTTATATATAAATCTTCCCTTAGCATCCCAATAATATATTGTTAAATTAGCGTTATCAATTTCGAAACAAACACCCAAATGATTATGAAATTCAAATTTTTATTACCCTTTTTATTTCTGAGTTCTTTTGGAAGCCTACAAGCTCAAGAAAGCTTGACCTTTCAAAAACCACCAACAGAAATAATGGCACTCGCCGATTATCAGCGACCTCCGACCGTAAGGATCAGTACCGATAAAAAATGGGTACTCTTCTCCTACCGCCCAACCTACAAAAACTTGGCAGAACTGGGCGTGGAAGAAACCAGATTGGCCGGTCTACGCATCAATGCCAAAGCGAGTATTTCTAGTACCGAAACCTACTTTGATGCCTTGAGCCTGCAGTCTATTGATGGCAAGGACCTGATCAAGATCAACCTTCCGGAGAATGCCTTGATTTCCAATATCGATTTTTCCCCAGATTCCAAAAAACTGGCTTTCACCAATACCAATGAAAATGGCGTTGCCCTTTTCATTTACGATATTGCCAGTAGAGAATTGAAAAAAATAACGGATTACAACCTGAATGCCATTGTACATTCACCGTTCACTTGGTACACGCAGCCGTCATCGCGAGGAACGACGCCATCTTCCGACAAACTTTTAATAAGCTTGGTCAATCCATCTACCGCTCAAACCGACAAGAAAAACAGCTTGGCTACCGGTCCGATTATTTCCAATGCGGATGGTACAGTTTCCCAATTAAGAACTTACCAGGATCTGTTGAAAACACCGGCTGATGAGGCTGAATTCCAACGTTTGGTCACTTCCAACCTGGTTTGGGTAGACCTTTCCGGAAAAACGGAACCCTTCAAAGCTGCGGATATGTATATGGGCTCTTCCATCTCTCCAGACGGACAATACGTGATGGTCACAACCCTTAAAAAACCATTTTCCTATGTGGTTTCTTTAGGAAGTTTCCCTACCGAGACCAATGTATATGACCTGAAGGGCAACCTGATCAAAAAAGTGAATGAAACTGCATTGATGGAGATCATGCCGAAGGGCTTCTCTTCAACCCGTCCTGGAAAAAGATCCATGTCATGGCGTTCGGACAAAGCAGCAACCCTATCCTTTGTTCAAGCATTGGATGGTGGAGATGCGAACAAACCAGCGGAATTCCGTGATGAGCTCTTCAACTGGGAAGCTCCATTTCAGGCGGAGCCAAAATCAATGATGAAAATCGCAGACCGCTATGCGGGAGTGGTTTGGGGGAATGATGACTATGCCTTGGTATACAGCCAATGGTATGATACCAGAAACTCGAAAACCTACCTGTTGAATCCAAAAACCGGAAGCAATAAGGTGATCTATGATAGAAATAGCCAGGATGTATATTCCGATCCGGGATCGCCTTACCGCGATAAAAATGAATTCGGAACGTACAGTATGTACATCAAAAACGGAAAATCCTACTGGATAGGTTCTGGATTTACCAAAGAAGGTGAATTCCCTTTCATCGAAGAATACGACTTCAAGACCGGCAAGAAAAAACGCATTTATACAGCGAAGGAATCCGATATGCAGGAACGTATCAGCTCGGTGGTCGACATCGAAAAAGGCGATATCTTGGTATCCCTTCAATCGGCTTCCCAATTCCCGAACTATTACGCGAAAAACATCAAATCCGGCAAGCAGTCAGCCGTAACCAGCATCGAGAACCCTTTCAAATCGTTGGATGGAGTGCACAAAGAGGTGTTGAACTACAAGCGTAAGGATGGGGTGGAATTATCCGGTACACTTTACCTTCCAGCAGGTTATGATAAGAACAAGAAGGAAAAACTTCCTTTATTGATCTGGGCTTACCCAAGGGAGTATAAAGACAAATCCACTGCCGGACAAAGTACAGCCAATCCGAAAGAATTCACTTTCCCAAGTTATGGTTCCTTCATCTATTGGGTATCCCGTGGTTATGCGGTACTGGATAATGCAGCCTTCCCTATTGTGGGCGAAGGTAAACAAGAACCGAACGATTCCTTCATTCCGCAATTGGTGGCGAATGCTGAAGCAGCCATCGACGCCGTTGATCAATTGGGTTATATCGACCGCAACAAGGTGGCAGTTGGTGGACACTCCTATGGTGCTTTCATGACCGCCCATTTATTGAGCAACTCCAACCTATTTGCAGCTGGAATTGCCCGTTCTGGAGCTTACAACCGTACCTTGACGCCTTTTGGTTTCCAAAGCGAGCAGCGTAACTTCTGGGATGACCCGCAACTGTACATGACCATGTCGCCTTTCATGAGCGCACATAAAATGAAAACACCTATTTTATTGATCCATGGTGCAGCCGACAACAATCCTGGAACATTTACCCTACAGACCGAGCGTTACTTCCAAGCCTTGAAAAACTTGGGTGCAACTGCCAGAATGGTGATCCTTCCAGGTGAATCGCACGGTTATGCAGCGAAAGAGAATATCTTCCATGTCCTTTGGGAACAAGATCAATTCCTAGAGAAATATGTGAAAAACAGAGCGGCAACGAAATAAGCCTAATCACATAAAAAAATAAGCGGGAATCAATTTTCATTGAATTCCCGCTTTTTATTTGAGAAAGGTATTTTACTTAACCACCATTATATCCTGGATTCTGTTTCAGATTTGGATTAATGGCCATTTGGGTCTGTGGAATCGGAAAGATTTCCTTGTTCACATCACCCGTTGCTTTATGGTCCCACCAAGTTCCAGTGGTGAACTTACCAAAACGGATCAGATCGGTCCGGCGCTTCCCTTCAAAGATAAACTCCCGGCCGCGTTCAGCCAACAATTCATCCAGTGTAAGGGTTGCGGTTGTATACCTGTTGGCCGTCCAGTCAGCTGCCGCAAAAGCACGTTGACGGCTGGAATTGATCAGGTCTACTGCCGCTTGATTGGCAGCTCCACCATTCTTACGCATTAAAGCCTCCGCTTTATTGAAGATCACCTCGGTCAAGCGATAGATCACATAATCATTCTCCTGATAATTCTCGTCGGAGGTAATTCCTGATTTATATTTGTTGAATCGAGCGCCGGAGTTTTCTTCCCCTTCAGCCATGGATCCTTCCGATGTTTTATCACCCTCACTTTCCCGACGGATGGAATTCACGAAGGATAACGGTTGTTTGGCATATTCTTCCGTTCCCAGCACCGGTGTGGTCGTCCCGCGTTTGTACTGTGGTCCGAACAGGAACCAGTCTTTTTTACGAAGATCCTGTGCATTGTAGGCATCGAAGGCTGTAGGGATCACCACAAAGGCATTCCATCCGCCATAACTTACGCCCAATGCTTCTTTCATATAATCATAGCCCATAAAGAAGCCTCCCCAATCAAAGGTGAATCCGCCCTTACGGCTGTACTGAAATTGAAAGATCGATTCTGGATTTGCCGAATTGGTATTGCTGAAGATCGCGTTGATGTTCGGGGATAATTTTGGTGTTCCACCAATCCCGCCACCAGCACCGCTGATCACCTTATCCGCCGCCGCGATACATTCATCCCACATCGGGGTTCCCGTCCATTTTTGGGCGTTCAGGTAAAGCTCTGACAGCATGGCATAACCCGCCGCACGGTTTACTTTACCCACCGTTTCTGCATTCAGATCCGGAAGTTTGGTCACTTCTGCTTCCAACTCCGTTTTAATGAAATCGAACACTTCCTTACGAGTCTTGGTCTCCGGATTTACAGGACTGTTGGCAACTTCTGTCACAATGGGAATATTCCCCCACATGTCCATCATGCGGATGTAATGGTATGCCCGAAGGACCTTCAGCTGTGAAACCACGGATTGTACCTCTTCCGCTGTCATGCCGATTTTTTCAGCATCCAAGGTACTAATGTCAGCAATCGCATTGTTGACAAATCCTACCCCGGTCCACATGAGGTTCCATGCATCGCGCATCCGGTTTTCCGTTTCTGTCCAGGTGTGGTAGTGCATACGGAAATGGTCTCCACCATCATAACCATGACGACCTTTCTGTGGCCAAGCAAGTTGATCAGCCGAAAGTTCAGAATGGTAATAGAATGCACTTGCTCCAGTTGGTGCCAACCAGGCCTGCATATGCGTAAATGGACGTAAGGCCGCCTGCATCACCTCCAGTTTGTTCTTATAGAAAGATTCCTTCTCCAATTTACTGTACATGGTCTCATCCAGGTTGGTACAACCTGTCATCAGACTTGTCCCAATAAAAAGTGCAGCCGCAAATCGTATCGTTTTTTTATCTAGTAATTTCATAATTCCCTCCTTTAAAAGCCAATATTTAATCCCATCGTCCATGATTGCGTCCTCGGATAAAAACCACGCGAATCTATCCCGCCATCAAAACCAGTATCCTGCAGCTCCGGATCGATCCCTGAATAGGACGTAATAGTCGCAATATTTCTTGCTGTCAGGTATACATACATATTGCGGATCAACGGGGTCTTGGTTCTGATGTTATAACCTAAGGTGATGTTGTCAATCTTAACAAAGGAACCATTCTCTAGGTAGTAATCGGAATACTGTGGATCATCGTTCAATTGATCATGCTTTCCAAAAGCAGACTCAAAAACATTGTTCGGAATCCATTTCTTGTTACCAAAGAACATGTCGGCCGTATTTAGGATATCATACTTGAATTTTCCTCGAAGGAATACCGTCAGGTCAAAACCTTTATAGGTAAAACGGTTACCCAGGGAAGCCTGGAATTTTGGTATCCCGTTTCCGATATACGCACGGTCATCGTTGTTCATATCTCCGGCATGGGCGGTGCTGCCATCGGCTTTATAGAAAAGCCATTTCCCTTCGTCATCGAATCCGGCAAAACGTTTACCATAGAAATTCCCGATCTCGCCGCCTTCTTCCAAACGCATGGCATTACCTAAATTCCCCGGACTAGGAAGTCCTCCGAATTCCAACCAGTTGCTTTTGAAGATATCGCTGGAAAGTTTCGCCAATTTATTTTTCTGGTAATTACCGGTGAAATCGACCTGCCAGGTGAAGTTTTCCCTAGAGATTGGGAAAGCGGTCAATTGCAGTTCCACCCCTTTGTTCACCACCTCTCCTACGTTATACCAAATGCTTGGCTGCACATAGGCAGGCAATTGCGCATTATATTCATACAGAAGGTCGGTGGTCTTCCGATGGTAGACATCCAATGCACCAGTGATCTTGCTGTTTAGGAGCGCAAAATCCAAACCGATGTTGGTCTCTGCCTTCTGTTCCCATTTCAGATCCGGGTTGGCATTGTTCTCTACACCATAGGTCTGGTAATATACCCCATCCTGTGGGTAATACCCGCCCGTACCTAAACGGATAAAGGAAAGGTAATTCGGGATCCCTTGGTTACCTGTAACCCCATATCCAGCGCGAAGTTTCAATTCATTGACCACGTCCTTGTTGCCGAAGAAATCTTCGTTGCTGATGTTCCAACCAGCGGAGATCGCTGGGAAGTTACCCCATTTATTGTTCGCTCCAAACTTAGAGGAACCCTCTCTACGAAGGATCGCCGTCACGAAATATTTATCCGCATAATTGTAGTTAACCCTTCCAAAGAAGGCGATCAGCGTATTTTCATCCTTGAAAGATCCTAAAGCTGGTCTAGGGTATTTGGTATTGATGATAGCTGTTCCGGAATTGAAATCCCAATCCAGGAATCCATCGGTGGAAAATCCCGAGTTCGACATGTTGAAATACTCCGCGGTCATGTATTGGTAACTGTAGCCCAATAGACCGGTGAAGGTATGTACATCGTTGAAGGTTTTGTTATAGTCGATGGTACTTTCGAACGTTTTGGTCCAGTTCAGGTCGTTACGCTTATAGGCATATCCTGTTCCATCATATTCGGTATCATCCGGCCGTTGGTCCCAATCCAGGATCGACCGATATTGTCGGTCATTCCAGTTGTCGCGAACGTAGGAACCGAAGGCGGACACGCTTAATTCATCCAATATCTGGAATTTCAAGCGAGCATCTCCGGAGAAGGTCTGCTGGTTTCGCTCTTCGATCCTATGGGCCAAACGGCTCATCGGGTTATAGTTGTTATATTCTTGTGTTTGATAGTAGGTCCCATCCGGATTCATGATGGGTGCCGTCGGATTTCTTTGGATAGTCTGCTCAAAATCGCCTGTCTTTCCGCCTAAAAGATTGGCCTTATTGAAATTGGCAGCCAGGTTAGCGGTCAATGTCAAACGGTTATCCAAACCTGTCTGATTGAAGTTGATACGCCCTCCAAATTGTTCTCTTCCATTCTGTTTGGCAATACCCTTAGCATTTTCATAGTTGAAGGATGCCCGGTAAGTGGAATTTTCTCCCCCACCACTGGCGATGAAATTATGGAAATGGGAAAAATTGTCCTTATTGATCAGCTCATCGTATAGATCGGTGGAAGCACCAAGATCAAGATCGGGTTTGTTTTCACCCTGAACGATCAGCTGTCGGAATTGATCGGCACTTAACATGCTAGGTTTTCGGTTGACTCTTTCGGTCTGTCCATAGGTCATGTATTCGAATTGGGCGGCTCCTGCTTTCCCTTTCTTGGTAGTGACCAAGATGACCCCGCCATTACCGCGGGTACCATAGATCGCAGCGGCGGAACCGTCCTTCAGGACATCGATGGATTCGATATCGCCCTGTTTGATCAGATCCAAGTTCCCGCCCGGAATACCATCGACTACAATCAAGGGTGAATTGGTTCCTTTTAGGGAAGCCATACCCCGTAATTGGATGCTGGTACTGGAATTGGGATTGCTACCTTGGGTACGGGTGATGTTCAGACCGGCCACTTTTCCCTGAACAAGGTCCATGGGACTACGCATCCCGCCTTTATTGAAATCTTTTTCTTTTACGGAGGCTACAGCAGAGGTGATTTCCTTCCTTCTTTGTGTACCGTATCCGACCACCACTACTTCCTCCAGACTTTCTTCTTCGGAAATCAGATTGACATTGGCCATGGTGCCACTAACGGTGACCTCCTGGTTGGCGAAGCCAATATAGCTTACCTGTAGGACATCGCCATTTTCGGCGGCAATGCTGAATTTTCCGGAGGCATCTGTTTGGGTGCTGGCATCCTTTCCTTTGACCTTAATGGTAACCCCTGATAAGGGTGATCCATTGGCACTGTTCTTCACCGTTCCGGTAACTGTCTGTTGAGCGATTACGGAATTTACCTCAACGGTGGCAGCTTTAGGCATGGCATTGGCATACCCATAGCTGCAGGCCAAGAGGGCAAAGCATAAAATACTCCCCCGTACAAAGCCTGTGCGATGATTTTGTTTACTGTAATAGTTCGGCATGTTAATTAACGTTTAGTATATAATTATTTAAAGGTTTATATGTTTCAATGTAATTACTAAAACGGTTTAGTTTTTTAGTAAGATTTGTATCAGATTAGTTACAGTAAGATTAAAACGCTGGCTAAATAGATTTATTATCCATGAGTTGTTAATTTTTGGAAAAAATTGGAAAAATTATGTTAAATGTTGAGGTGGAGGGGGTTGGGTGGTGGTAGGTTGTTGGAAATTGGTTGAGGGGTGGTTGAGCAGTGGTTGAGTGGTGGTTAAGGATTGGTTGAGTGGTGGTTTCCTTCCGAGCGAAAGTAGGATGAAAGTAATGTGAAAGTATGTAAAATGTATGTTTGGCATATAAAAACACGGTTTAAATATGCTTTAAGCATGATTTTATAGCGAAAATCATAGGTTTGGTTACTGTTTCTTGTACTTTTCCCCGTCATTGCGAATCACTCCGTCATTGCGAGGAACGAAGCAATCTTTGGACTGTGTCATCCTGCGCATCGTCGAAGGATCTGAACGGTTGCATACGAACAGATGCTTCGACTGCGCTCAGCATGACATGGAGAAAGATTGCTTCGTCGTACCTCCTCGCAATGACGCGGAAAGTACCTCCTCGCAATGACGCTAACCCCTTCAATGAGGTCCTACCCACAAAAAAACCTAAAATTTTAACCTTGCGTTCATTTCCGCCATGGCGGCTTGATCAAGCAACCATTTCTTATTGTTTTTCCGTTCTCCTTTCCAATCCTTATAGAACAATCCATTCTCATCCTTCAGATTTTCCCAGGCATAATCCAAATTATCCTTAAAACTCTGCAAATAAACCGGATCCCTATCCACCTGGTACAACTCCACAAATCCCCTCATCATCACCGCAATAAACCAAATATCCGAATTCTTCAATAACCTGAACCTTTTCCCTGCCCTTTCCTCCTCGTCATGGAAAAAATATCCATGAGCAGATTTCGCAATGGCTTGCGCATCTTCCAAATACCTCTTCTCCTTCCCTACTTCATACAACAACACCGCAGCCTGCAACATCTGTCCGGAGTTATAAGGAAATTTCGCCCTTCCGATCTTCCCCGACAAGGTCACATGATCAAAATACAAATGGTCCGTCGGATCCTGTAGGTTTTTCTTCGTCCAAGCATACAAGGAAACAGCTTGATCCAAATACGTTTTCTTCTTGGTTGCCTGATATAGTTTCATCAAAAAAACAACACCTGGTGCATTGGAACAGGTATTCTTTGATTCCTTTTTTTGTTCACACCAATAAATCCCTCCGCCTAATTTATCATCCATCCCGCTCGCCACAAAGCGCCAGATTTCTTCCGATTTCGCCAAGTACTTTTTGTCTTTGGTAGCTAAGTACAGATCCGCAAAATCTATCCCCAGCCAGACATTATCATCGTAAAACCGATCCGATTGCCGTGCCGTTCGTACATAGGAAGCATAGCCCACCGGTGCTCTTTGGTCTATATACTCCTCCAATCCGGTCAATACCTTCATATCGATCTCCTTCCTCTTGGCCTTGTTCTTAGGTTGGCTTTCCAAAAGAGCCACCTGCGCAGATAAAGTACCGGAAAATGGCCAGAGGTAGGAATACGCATTCCCTTTCGGAGCGGGTTTATTATCCCCCAGATAACTGGCCTGATAGCCTGCATCAAAAGGATAATTTTCGCGCAACAAGAAACTTCCATTCACCGCATAATGGGTATAGATGGAATCCAAAATAATTTGAGCCCTTTGTTGTGGGCTAAGTTTAGCCGGTTTGGGCTGTGCTGACGCAAAGCCCGTATCCAGGATAAATAAGAAAAAAAACAGGTTGGTTAGGTTGATTATTCTCATCTTATAAATTTCCTTTTTTAAGTTCTGAAACAGCATGATCTACGGCCCTTGCTGCAAAAGCCATATAAGTCAGGGAAGGGTTCTGGGTGGATGTCGAGGTCATGCTCGAACCATCCGTCACATATACATTTTTACAGGCGTGTAGCTGGTGCCATTTGTTCAACATGGAGGTCTTCGGATCCAGGCCCATCCTTACGCCGCCCATTTCGTGGATATCCAATCCCGGTGCCTGCCAGGCATCATTACGTTGGATATTCTTAAAACCTGCTGCCAGGAACATCTCTTCCATCGTATCGAGATAATCCTTCTTCATCTTATTATCATTATCATCGTAATCAACCGACACCCGCAACAATGGCATTCCCCATTCATCTTTCTCCTTTCCATCCAAGGCTACATAATTAGAAGCCTTCGGTATGGTCTCCCCCATCATATGCGAACCCACGCCCCAGTTTCCAAGCTTCGGGTTGAGGATGGATTCCTTAAGCGAAATCCCTAATCCAGATTCATCCGAATAAGAGGAACGGTAGGCTCCAAAACCAGCAGCATAGCCCCGTAGATAATCCGTTTCCTGTTTATGCAGGTTACGGAATCTCGGGATATAACCACCACCGGCAGGGTTCCTACCATCGGTTTTATAATCCAGATAGCCTTCATACTCCGCAGAAATCCTTGCGCTGTAATTGTGGAAGGCCACATATTTACCCAGCGTACCACTATCATTTCCCAAACCATTTGGAAAACGTTGGGAGGTGGAATTCAGCAGCAATAAATTGGAATTGAGTGCCGCAGCATTCAGGAAGATTACTTTCGCGAAGAAATCGATTTCTTCTTTGCTGTCCTTGTCGATGACTTTTACCCCTATTGCCTTCCCCTTGCTTTCATCATATAAAATAGAATGCACGACGGAATTTGGTCGTAAGGTCATATTTCCAGTCTTTGCTGCCCAGGGTAAGGTAGAGGCATTCGAACTGAAATAACCTCCAAAGGGACAGCCTCGCTGGCATAAGGTTCTATTTTGACATTTCACCCTGCCTTGATCGATGTGAATCTGATTGGCATGGGATAGGTGCGCACAGCGGGCAGAGATCACCTTTCTTTCGGGATATTTCTGCTCCACTTGCTGTTTGAAATATTTTTCGACGATGTTTAGCGGATAGGCCGGTAGGAATTCCCCATCCGGTAATTCCGGAAGACCATCCCTATCCCCTGCAATACCGGCAAAACGTTCCACATGATCGTACCAAGGTTTGATATCCGCATAGCGGATTGGCCAATCCACGGCAAATCCATCTCTGGCAGGACCTTCAAAATCAAAGTCCGACCATCGCTGGGTCTGTCTTGCCCAAAGCAAGGATTTACCCCCTACCTGATACCCCCTGATCCAATCGAAGGGCTTTTCCTGCACATAGGGATGCTCCTTATCCTTCACAAAAAAATGAGCGGCATCCTCATGAAAAGCATAGCAACGGTTAACGATCGGGTTTTCCTGTTTTACCGCATAGGGCAGTTCATTCCGATGTTCAAATTCCCAAGGATAGAGGTTCGTGGTGGGATAATCCTTTACATGTTTCACATCCCTTCCACGTTCCAGGACCAAAGTTTTCAGCCCCTTTTCACACAATTCCTTAGCTGTCCATCCCCCACTGATTCCAGAACCGATCACGATGGCATCGTAAGTGCGGTTATCTCGTGTATCTATATTCAGATTTGCCATTTTTATGCCTTGATTTTTAACGCCCCATCATACCTAGCAGGAACCAGTTCATAGATCAATTTATTCTTCATCACGTATTCGGAATTCTTATAGCCTTGGATACCGCGTCTTTTCAGGATGCGGAGAAAGACATCGTCCTTTGGAAGACCTTCCAAATAGCTCATCAATTCGGTTTGAGGATTATTTTGAGGTTTAGGCACCGCTTTTAGCCCCTTTAGGAAAGCCTCCTGGTTTTCGGGACTTTCGCAATCATCGACCATCTTCATGACGAAGAGGTGCAGTTTTAAATCTTTTGCTCCAGGGCTATCGGTTTTGGGGATGATGGTTTCCAACAGTTCTGCCAAGAGTTCCTCATCGGCCTTGGTCAGTTTGATCTGTTTTAATGCTATGCTGGGGGCTTCCGCGCTGAAGTCGCAAGAGGAAGCAATCCAGATTCCCCCTGCCAGCACGAAAAACTGCTTTAGCGCCGTCCGTCTATTCATAAGTTTATAATCAAGAAACTAAATTTACGAATATTACGGAAAGATAAAAGGCTTACATCTTAAAATAACGAATTTTTTACCTCTGCTAAATCGTTTAAAAGTAAATCAGCATGGTTAAGTCTTTGGCGTTCTACCGCTTGTTTGCTCACGGCTATACAGTACAGTCCTGCGTCCTTGGCTGCTGTACATCCGGTACTGGTATCTTCAATGACCACAATCTCTTCCTTGGGTATATTTAGCTTTTCGACCGCCAATAAATAGGGTTCTGGATTTGGCTTTGGGCTTTCCACCAATTCACGGGTCACGAAAAAGGAGAAATAATCCAATAGTTGATGTTCTCCCAGAACAGTTTGTACGGTAGTTTGGTAGCTAGAGGTCACCAAGCCTAAAGTAAGCCCTTCTGCCTTTGCTTTCTCTAGGATTTCTTTTGCATGCGGCATTAAGCGGATGTTCTTCATGTTTGCCTTGGCATAATTGGCCCGTGTTGCGAACCACATATCTTCTTCATCTACCTGAAGCTGATGCTCCCGGTTCAGCATCTCTACATTATCCTTTAAGGTATGACCTGCAAAGTCACGGATCCAATCGTCAAAATCGATCTCAAAATCGTAATCCGATTTTAAGATCGGTGCCCAGTTGCTAAAATAAAAGTACTCTGAATCAATTAAAGTACCGTCCATGTCGAATAGAACAGCGTTGATGTTTCTCATGCTGCAAAGTTAACCAACACAATATTAACAGACTGTTATTTTAAAAAAACTTAACATACTAGCTTCCAGCAATCGGGCTACCGAAAATACCTACGGCCATTTCTGCCCAGATAACCGCCAGAACGAACAATACCAATAGGATATAGATCCAGCTCTTACTTTTATTCTTTACATTTCTGTAGATCAGGTCGATCCCAAATGCCGCCGCAAATAATAATACCGCAGCCACTAAAAAATCGAATAGGCTCCAATTAACTTCATTAGTGAATTGCATAGCAATGGCCGGAACCATCAGCAATATTCCCGCTACCGCGTAAGGAACAAAATTTACTTGATTTTGAACTGTCATGTTTCTTGTTTTAAAAGTTTATAAAAGTACTTTGAATTACAAAGTAAATAAAAGTATAAGATGTTTTGCAAGAAAAATATCAGCTATAGGACTTAGGTAGTTCTGTTTCAGGTAATTAAAATTTTAAATCACCTTTAGTTCATTAAAATCCTTCTTCAATTTACCAGTTATCATGTATCATATGTAATACATATTACCCCTATCTGTTTCTTATATTTCGTGAATTCTGTATCTTAACGGCAATATCCATTTATATATGAAAAGATCTTACCTCTTCAGTTTATTATTATTGAGTCCATTGTTTTCATTAGGGCAAACTGCTCCGGCTCCTTATGGCGCATTACCGAGTGAACGGCAGTTACGCTGGCATGAAATGGAGATGTACACCTTGATCCACTATACCCCTACGACCTTCCAGAACAAGGAATGGGGATTTGGGGATGCAGATCCAAAGATCTTCAACCCAGCAAAATTTGATGCCGATCAGATTGCAAGAGCTGCAGCCTCCGGAGGTTTCAAAGGGTTGATCTCCGTGGCAAAGCACCATGATGGTTTCTGTTTATGGCCAACCAAAACAACATCCTATTCCGTAGCAAGCTCCCCTTGGGAGAATGGAAAGGGCGATATGGTCAAGGAATTCATGGAAGCCGCCCATGATAATGGTTTAAAATTTGGCGTTTACCTTTCTGCCTGGGATCGTAACGATACCCGGTATGGCAGCAAGGCCTATGCTGATGCCTACAGGGAACAATTGACGGAATTGATGAGCAATTATGGGGAGCTGTTTACTTCTTGGCACGATGGTGCAAATGGAGGAGATGGTTACTATGGTGGTAAGAACGAGAAGCGGACCATCGATCGAACAACCTACTATGAATGGACTGAAAAAACCTGGCCGATCGTCCGGAAACTGCAACCAAACGCGATGATTTTTTCCGATGTGGGTCCGGATATGCGCTGGGTGGGAAATGAACATGGATTTGCGGCCGAAACCAGCTGGTCGACCATTACGCCCAAAAGCCAGAACGGTAAAACACCTGTTCCCGGCGAAGTAGATGGTTCTAACCTGCCTACCGGTGACCGCAATGGTCAATATTGGATTCCGGCAGAATGCGATGTTCCGCAGCGACCAGGTTGGTTCTACCATGCCGTTCAGGACAGCAAGGTAAAAACACCGAACCAGCTGTTTGAGATCTATTTGAAATCCGTTGGTCGAGGTGGTGGCATGAATTTGGGCCTAGCCCCTATGCCGGATGGTTATCTGCATGAAAATGACGTCAAATCCTTAGCAGCTTTCGGAGAAAAACTGCGGTTGACCTTTGCCTACAATTTGGCGGAGGGAGCTACCGCAACCACAAGTAATACACGAGAAAACCACGCCCAATTTTCAACCAAAAATCTATTTGATGGGGACCGATACTCCTATTACGCCTCGGATGATAAGGTATTAGATCCAAGCTTGGAAATTACCCTAGCCAAAGAACAGACGTTCGATCTTATCCGTCTTCGGGAAAACATCAAATTGGGGCAACGCCTGGATAGCGTCCAAATCGACATCTGGGAAAACAACCAGTGGAACCCATTGACCCGTGCAACCAGCATCGGAGCGAACAGACTGATCAAATTAAATAAGCCGGTTAGTACATCTAAAATTAGGCTGAAATTATTCGCTCCAGTCGCCCCTACCCTGAGTGATTTTGCACTATTTCTAGAAGAAAAATCAGATTTCAAATTCAATTCCGAGCTACCCAATAAATTGGACAAGAAGGAAATCACCATTATCCATGCCGATAAAAATATCCGTGCTGCCTTAGATAATGAACTTTCCAGCTATTGGGAAACAACCTTGAGTGCTCCTGGTTATGTGGAATTCCGATTGTCAAAGACCTATACCCTTACCGGGATGCAGTTTACCCCTCGACAGGACCAAAAACACACCGGAACACCAACCAAATATCGGGTAGAATTGAGTGTGGATGGAAAGACCTGGCAAGCGGTTGCACAAGGGGAATTCTCGAATATCAAAGCCAATGCTGTTCCACAGCATATCTCTTTTGGAAGTCCAAAACAGGCGCATTATATCCGGTTTATCCCTTCGGAAAATTTAAGTGGCGACAAGCAGTTTGCAGTAGCAGAATTTGAAATATTCACAAAAGAATAAACCAACAATAAATAAATCAACCAACCTATGAAAAAAATGTTAATCGGATTATGCTTTATGCTCGGTATGGCGAATGCCCAAGACCTACGCATGTGGTATAACCAGCCTGCCCAAAGATGGGAGGAAACCCTACCCCTGGGAAATGGCCTTATCGGGATGATGCCGGATGGCAAAGTACATGATGAGAGCATCGTGCTGAATGAAATTTCCCTATGGTCTGGAAGTCCGCAGGATGCGAACAACTATGAGGCAAAAAACAGCCTGAAGGAAATACAAGGGCTCTTGTTTCAAGGAAAGAACAACCTAGCTGAAGCGCTAGTGAATAAAAACTTTGTTTGTGTGGGTGCCGGATCTGGTCAGGGGAATGGCGCAAATGTTCCATACGGCTGTTTCCAGAATTTCGGCTGGTTAAACATCCTGCATTTCGACCAGCAAGAAGTGAGCAATTATAAACGTTGGCTGGACCTGGACGAAGCAAAAGCATCTACCTCCTTTACCAGTAAGGGGACTAATTTTCTACGGGAATATTTTACCTCCTTTGATCAGAATGTGGGATTGATCCGCTTATCTGCCAACAAGAAGAAATCCATCGGGTTTGCCCTGCATTTCTACCGCGACGAACATATCGACGATTACCAGATCAAGGGAAATGAAATCACGGTTACCGGCAGCCTGCCGGATGGAAAAGGTGGTAAAGGGTTAACCTTTGCAGCAAAGATAAAAGTCATCAACAAAGGTGGAAAAATCACCTTGCATGATAACCAGATCATCTTGAAAGAAGCCGATGAAGCGCAGATCCTATTTTCGGCCACGACCAGTTATTACGATCATGAACCTGTTGCGTATGTTAATCAACAGATCGTGAAAGCCTCCAAAAGCAATTTCAGCAAACACTTTAAGGTCCATGTAAAGAAATATGCCGCTAAATTCGATCGGGTGGAACTGACTATTGCAGACGAGCAATCCAAGGACAATATCCCAACGCCGGAAAGGATCAGTAATTTTTATAAGAACCCAGCACAGGATAATGGGATGGCGGTATTGTATTACCAATTCGGTCGATACTTAACCTTGTCCAGTGCGGCGCCTGATCAAGCAAAGGCTTTACCTCCCAATCTACAAGGCTTATGGGCACATCAGATCCAGACACCATGGAATGGGGATTATCACCTGAACATCAATGCCCAGATGAACCATTGGGGCGTTGAGGTCAGTAATCTATCCGAATACCACAAACCATTTATCGAAATGATCAAAAATGTGGCCAAGGAAGGGACCAAAACAGCCAAGGCCTATTACGGTGCGCCGGGTTGGGTGGTCTATATGATGACCAATGTTTGGGGTTATTCTTCACCGGGGGAGCATGCTTCCTGGGGAGCCAGTACGGCTTCGGGCTGGCTATGTAACCATCTATGGGAACATTATCAGTTTACCCAAGATAAGGCTTATCTCCGCGATATCTATCCTGTACTGAAGGATGCAGCACTGTTCTATCAAGCTACCTTGGTCAAGGACCCTAAGACTGGTTGGCTAGTAACCTCGCCATCAGTATCTCCAGAAAATGGTTTTAAAATGGCTAACGGCAAACGAGCTGCCGTCGTGATGGG
Source organism: Sphingobacterium tenebrionis (assembly GCF_037126265.1). Taxonomy (NCBI): domain Bacteria; kingdom Pseudomonadati; phylum Bacteroidota; class Sphingobacteriia; order Sphingobacteriales; family Sphingobacteriaceae; genus Sphingobacterium; species Sphingobacterium tenebrionis. The sequence goes on along the minus strand of NZ_JAYLLN010000002.1, from coordinate 117,144 downwards.
ACCAACCATCGACAATCAGATCGTTCGGGAATTATACCTATCGGTCATTGCTGCAGACAGCATCTTAGGGACTTCGGATAACTTTGCCCAATCATTGCGGCAAGATCTGGGTAAAATACCACCAGCAGTGGTTGTCAGCAAATCCGGACGGGTAATGGAATGGTTGGAAGATTACGAAGAAACGGAACCGCAGCACCGCCATGTATCCCACTTATACGGTCTTTACCCGGCGAATTTCATTTCACCGATTACGAGTCCGAAATGGGCAGAAGCCGCTAAAGAGACATTGAAGGTTCGTGGGGATGAAGGTACGGGTTGGTCAAGAGCTTGGAAGATCCTATTCTGGGCAAGGTTGCATGATGGAGATCATTCCTTAGAGATCCTTCGCCAATTGTTGAAACCGGCCTATGCACAAAACACCACCTATCAAGGCGCTGGTGCAGGGACCTATCCTAACCTCTTCTGTGCACATCCACCCTTCCAGATCGATGGGAATTTTGGAGGCTCTGCAGGAATTGCAGAAATGCTTATCCAGAGCCACGATGGAGTGATCCATTTGTTACCGGCTTTACCTTCTGCCTGGAAGGATGGTCAAGTAAAAGGCCTGAAAGCAAGAGGGAATTATACGGTTGATTTTACCTGGAAAGATGGGCAGGTAATGGATTATAACATCCGAGGTAAAAAAGGCGAAGAGGTAAAAGTGAGGATCAATGATGTAGAAAAAACCATCAAGATCTAATTCTTAATAAAATATTAACAGAGGGTTATTCTTATATTATAATATAGAGAATAACCCTCTGCTTTTGGGTCATAAATTATATTTAATGATATGTAATTATCAGAAAATTAATGATTTATGAAATCAACTATTCAGAACTTTGTCAGATGCACTGTTGTTATTCTATGCTTCCTTCCCTTATATCAGTGCAAGAAATTAATCAATCCCGAAGATCTAAAACCGGAGCTGTTATATGATTTCAAATTTGAAATCAACAATTTCACCTCCATTGTAGAACCCTTTTCCTCCTCTGCAGATTTTTCGAGTCCTAGCCATTCAGTTAGCCAATCAGCTATTCGGAAGGATAATACCAATCATTCCAATCCTTATATCGACCCCAGTTTATTGTATCTATGGCGTTTCAACAGGCGAGAATTCCAACCTGATTATGTATTTGCTAGCGACCATACCCCATCGGTAGAGTTTAGATCAAAAAACAACGGTATTAATACTATTTCAGATGGATTTTATACCCGACAGTTCCCCGGTGATTATGCCTTGACCGGTACTAATCCGGAGGTCTTCCGGATGCGTTTGCCCCAGAAGTTCCAAGGTCAGCTAAAGACTATTGAATTTGAAATCGGCATCAGTGAGCATTCCGCCAAAGGGTTCACCTTGAGGGCATACAAAAATGATAGACCCCTACCCGATTTTGAACAGAAGTTTGTTTTTCCAACGGGGAGAAAGGAATTTTTTCCGCACAAAAGAAGCTATGATGTCCAAGAAATTACGAAAAAGCAGGACATCGATTATTTTCAATTGCAATTTGATTACCCCGATAATCATAAAGGATCAGGGACGGTGAAGGTGGATAATATCCGTATTTTTGGCGAACGTAGGTCTGTGCCGCATCCTCAACTAAAAAGAAAATTAATGTATATGATCTACAATGAGGACATGGCCCATTGGCAATCGATCGACAGCATCGGATTCGGAGAAAACGCAAGCATAAATCTCAAACTTCCGGAAGGGGATTATCGAGGAGCCTTCCTATTTGCAGAAACCAGCGAGGAATTAAACCTTCCCAGCCGGCAAACGGCTATCGAAAATTTTCGATTCGATCATGATTTTTCAGATGGCAGAGCCCGATTTTTTGGAAATACCAATAGGTTTAGGGTTGGAAAAACCGGAAATAGCAGCTCCATTACCTTACAACGACTCTATAACCAGATCACCATCGAATTGACGGATGTCGCTGTCTTAAACCATTTGGTTAAATTAAGGGTCAGCCCTATCAATAACATGTTGAGTTGGACTCCCTTCAGCAATCAATTACAGATCCATACGCCGGTGAAGGAAGTGAAACCGATAGAAATCTTCAGTAATTTCCAAGTGATGAACCGTTTTGTATTCAACCATTTTGTAGGGAATTTCAAGGAGGATAGAAGGATTGATTATAAGTTGGAACTCTTTAATAGCGTGGGTGTAGATCAATCGACTGTTGTGAGTATAGACGTTAGAAGCAATGTAAAGGTGATGATTCGAGGGAATATGTATCCAACACCGACAACTGATGCAGGATTCAAGGCCACCTTGGATGAAAGCTGGACGGATGAAAAGATAATAGAATTTTAAGGAGCAGGTGGATAGGGCATTCCTTGGAATGCCCTTCTTCCTATAATTGGTTGATATAGTTATCTAGGTGCTGGGCTCTTTTTCTTAGGTAGGTTTTCATGTTCTTCTTGGTCTCTGCATGGTTGTTTGGACCAACTTTCCATAGGGCAAAATCCAACTGCTGTGATTGGCGGATTTTAGCGGCATAATCCTCGATATAATCCATTAGGGCTTCAAACTGATTGGATTTATAATTTCTCCACGTATTCTTGTACATATTCCTGATTTCAGGATCTTTCAAGAAACGGGTAAAAAATTTATGGCCTAAGCGGCTATCTGTTTCCTTAAATAAGGGAAGCGTTTCAAAATGGAAATATTGCTGTTTGATTTCATCCATACCAAAACCCCAGTCAAAATCCCATATTGGGCCCATGGTATATTTCCCGCTTGGGGTTTTATGCATATACACACTTTTTGGGTAGTTGATTTCATAATTTGCCGTCAATGCATTGACGATCATATAATTTACCAATTGTTGTTTGTCGATCAGCTTTCCATAATCATTATTCGGAAATTTGGTATCCATCATCAGCCTTTCCAGGTTTTCGAATTCAGATTTGATCGAATTGAATTCTGCATCTGAACTGATGTCTGGTGCTTTGATCATGACCGGCAGATTGAATCCAGCAGTTTTAAACTGGAATTCCTCATCAAAATTCATATCCAGCTCCAACAACTGTCCATCATCGCCCACATTTACGCGTCCTTCCTTCACTTCAATCTGTTGGGTCAACATATAACTTCCTCTATATTTTCCATTGATGGTCACATCCACAGGGATCATGGTATTGGTAAAAGGCATACCCAATTGTTGACCAACCTTACAGGCAATAGCATTGCACATAAAGGAATAATCCAAATGGTTGGCCAATAATACCCAGTCTTTGGCTGCAGCAAAGCCTAGTATGGAGGTTGATTCATCAAGTTTCAACCGATATGGTTTTTTTGCCCTGAACCAGGTGGTATTTCCACGACCTTTGATTCTAGTGGTTGCTTTTGGTAAATCGGCATAGGCAGATTGTCCATCAATCTCCACTTCTGCATTTAGATAAACATCCTTTTCTACCACTTCAGCATTGTTTTGGATCTGAAGATAAAGATGAGGGATGATAGCAGGCACACTTTCATCCAATGTTGCAAACTCTTCTTTTAAAGGTTCCAATTCTGGGGATTCTTTCTTATCACAGGAGCTGTACAGCAAAACTGTCAGCATACTTAAGATAACTATTAGGTTATTTTTCATGATTTTTTATCGTTTAACAATAAGGCTGCAAATCTAACCCCTCTCGGTTATGCCCGATGTCTCATAAATGATTTTCATTTTCAAAAAAAGTTTTGAGAATATCAGAAATTAGAAAAAAGGCTGATTTTCGCAGTGTTAATAGATAAATTAATCTTTGCTTTTTATTCTCTTAATAGTATTACTCTATAATTGCTATATGTCATTATTGATAATACTAACTAGTCTTCAATTCCTGACAGGAATATATTTTTATCATATCAATAGCTTACGGGAAGAAAGGGGATTCTTCCTGCGGTTCATGATGGGTATTATTTTATTCGTATTTATCAACCATTTTTTAACGAGCATATTTACGGGAACTGACCAACAGTTCATTTATAGCAGCGTATCGCTGTGTGTGGCATCGGTCTCCTCCCTATATATCCGGAACAACAGCATCGAACAACAGACCTCTCCTTATCTGCTGCTGATCGCTTTATTTCCCTTTGTGCTGTTTTATGTTTATTACTTTCTCAATCTCATATTTTCCGAACAGCTTCTTCGCGGCGAGATCTTTCACCTACTGGATTTCTTTTACCATAATTTCCAGACCTTTTTACTGATGGGATCTATTGCCTACGATCTATTCATATTGAAGCCGCTAAGTTCTAAAATCAGGATGCTTTCCAGTTCCTTGGATGGTTCTTTGGCCCTCGCTTTATTTGCAAGTAAGTTTTGCATGCTACTGGTTTCCATCGGATCAGGCTTTATGTATCATTTTGGTTATTTTTTTAAGATTCCGAACAGCCTCTATCTAAGTCTGGTTTTCCTGTTGATATTCTACTTCCGTTTTTCATATAAAATAAAGGCACTGATTCTTCAAGTACGCTATGCACATGATATCCATAGGTCTTTAGAAATGAAATCTGTAAATGAAAAACTGGAGAAGGAAAAGTTCATCTTTCAACAGATTCAACAGTATTTCTGCCATAAACTGGATTATTTAGACAAAGAATTTGATCTGCATACCTTCGCAAGCCGGACGAAACTCAGCAAAAAAGAAATCGAAACGATCATCAGAAAAGAGGAGAACTGCAGTTTTGCAACCTTTCTGAAAAGAAAGCGAATCCAATATTGCATGGATCATATCGAGGACTTTATTGGTATTGAAGAAACCATTTATTCCTTGGCAAGTGATCTTGGCTTCAAATCCTTGAGCAGTTTCATTCATGCTTTTAAAAAGGAAGTCGGATGTAGTCCTTATATCTACCTGCATAATAAAAGGCAGAACCTGGTTGAACTTAAAGGTAATTAAATAAAAAAGCCTGTTACGTTTCCATAACAGGCTTTATATATTCCTCTAAAGATTAGATTAATTGTTTCAATAAGCCACTTAAACTTACCCGGTCAGCAATGATCCTTTCTAGATCTTCTGCATTTACACGTTCCTGTTCCATGCTGTCGCGGTGACGGATAGTTACGGTATTATCTTCCAATGACTGGTGATCCACTGTGATACAGAAAGGCGTACCGATGGCATCTTGACGGCGATAGCGCTTACCAATGGAATCCTTCTCATCGTATTGGATATTGTAATCCAATTTCAATTTCGCCATGATCTCTCTTGCTTTTTCAGGTAGGCCATCCTTTTTGGTCAATGGTAACACCGCAGCCTTCACTGGAGCGATCGCTGGATGGAATTTCAAGACCACGCGTGAATCCTGTCTTTCCTCGGTAGAAAGGTCTTCCTGTACCAGGCTATTCGCCAATACGGTAAGGAATAAACGATCCAATCCGATAGAGGTTTCAATCACATAAGGGATATAGCTCTGGTTGATTTCAGGATCAAAATATTGAAGTTTCTTTCCTGAGAATTCCTGATGTTGTTTTAAATCGAAATCTGTACGGGAGTGGATACCTTCCACTTCTTTGAAACCGAATGGGAATTGATACTCGATATCGACTGCAGCGTTCGCATAATGCGCTAATTTCACATGGTCATGGAAACGGTATTTGTTAGGATCTGCTCCTAATGCCAAATGCCATTTCAAACGTGTTTCTTTCCATTGCTTATACCAGTCTAATTCCGAGCCTGGACGAACGAAGAATTGCATCTCCATTTGTTCAAATTCACGCATACGCATGATGAACTGACGAGCGATGACCTCATTACGGAAGGCTTTACCAATCTGCGCAATACCAAAAGGGATTTTCATACGACCTGTCTTTTGAACATTCAGGAAGTTCACAAAGATACCCTGTGCCGTTTCCGGACGAAGATATACTTGTTCTGCTCCATCAGCCATAGCACCCATTTGGGTAGCAAACATCAGGTTGAATTGACGCACATCGGTCCAGTTCTTGGTTCCCGAGATAGGACAAACGATGTTATGGTCTTCAATTATGGTTTTTAGACGAGCAAGATCATCCGCATTCAAGGCATCATCTAGATCTTTTTGTAGCTGCGCGGCCTTATCCGTTTTACCATCCTTTTCATAACGGTCGATTTTATCTTCGATCAATTGATCTGCACGATAGCGTTTCTTGGAGTCCTTATTGTCGATCATGGGATCATTGAACCCATCCACGTGTCCGGAAGCTTTCCAAGTGGTTGGATGCATGAAAATAGCGGCATCAATACCTACTATATTTTCATTCAATTGCACCATGGATTTCCACCAATAGGTCTTCAGGTTGTTTTTCAGTTCAGAACCTAATTGACCATAATCATATACGGCACTTAGGCCGTCGTATATTTCACTCGAAGGAAAAACAAAACCATATTCCTTCGCATGGGAAATAATATTCTTGAAAAAATCGTCTGTTTGCTTGCTCATAAGGGGCAAATATAATGTATTCGTATGACTTATTTTGCCAATAAGTCCCGAATTTGTTGGGTTGCGTTCTTGTTGTCCACTTTTTTGATAATATGTTCGATCTTACCCTCCTCATCGATAACGAAAGTGGTTCTATTGGTGCCCATGTATTTTTTACCGTACATGTTTTTTTCTGCCCAAACGCCATAATCATTCACGATCTTCTGATCCTCATCGGCCAATAAGGTAAAGGGTAATTCAAATTTTTCTATGAACTTCTGATGGGACTGCTCGCTGTCGGTACTTACGCCGATCACTTCGAAACCATCCTGCTTTAGGCTTTGGTAATTATCCCGGAAATTACAAGCTTCGGTGGTACATCCCGGTGTATTATCTTTTGGATAAAAATAAAGGATTACCTTTTTCCCTTTAAAATCCGATAGGTTAACTGTATTTCCTTGTTGGTCCTTTGCTGTAATTGCAGGAGCTTGATCCCCTATTGCTAATGTTGCCATAATCTTTCTTATTTGGTGAGAATTATCTTATAGTCTTATCTGGTGAAATTTGCTTCATACACTTTTTCATTGTCCTTCCAATCCTTCACGACCAATTTGAATCGGTGCTGGCCTTTGGAAAGACTAGGTTCAAAGCGATGCCACAGGTGCCTATTCTTGGAATCGTATTCCATCAGTACCCATTGATCATCTATATAGGCATTGAACGATTGGATTCCCGAAAAGTTGTCGGCAATGGTAAAATCTATCTTAGATTGGGCGGCCACATTCTTGCCAGGGCTGAAATTCCTTGGGGTAATTGTCGGTGCGATGGTATCCACCACGATATAAAAGGAGCCAAATACCTTGGTATTCACGGTTACCCAATCTTTTTCGAATTTACCACCTACCGAACCGTTCTGCACCGATGCAATCAACGCTTTGCTTTCCAAATGGGGTGGGAGATTGGTTGGTTTAATGCTGAGTTTATAGGTCGAAAACAAGGGTACCATAGTGCTTCCTACATGGTGCACTTGGGAATAGGAATTTGGGCGTTGAGCACTCTGGCTATAATTGAAATCCAGATCGGAATATAATGCGCCTTCTGGAATATCTACCTGGATAAAATCTACCGTATATTTATTGTCCTTATTATAGGCGAAGAGTTCGCCTTTCGCAGGATTAGCTTTTGGTTGATAACTGGATCTATTCTGAACCTTAAAATTCAATTCACTGCAATTTCCGCGGACATCCTTTACCACATATTTTACATCATGGACCTGATCATCCTTCAATTCAATGATTCCTTGGTTATCCAGGTGCTTGAAGATATTTATGGGGTTTCCCGGATCTTTGAAGCTTTTCTGCACTTTCGCTTTCGTTCTTTTAAAAGTGGCAAAGTCGATGTATCCGTGGATAGCACTTGAGCTGTTGAAATCCAGTTCTTCAAAGAGCACGGTAGAGATCGCTTTTCCATCCAAGAACAATTCGATGGAATAGACGCCGTTCTGAAATCCTCCTGCCCGATGCCTATCAATGGTATTGATCCCTAAACCAAACTTTCCATTCACAGGAATAACTGCACCGGAAGCTAGGGTATAACGCCCAGACCCCAATGCCTTAACGGCTTGAGGACGTCTTGGTGTGCCTTCATTGAACAAGGGATCTTGGAGATCATACACCGTAATCCCATTAATGGTTGGATTATAATTATCGGTAAACTTCAGCCCGAAAAGTTGTGGATTCTGAGGTCTTTGGGTTTTCGTATCCCGGATTTCAAAATGCAGGTGTGGACCGGCAGAACCTCCTGTATTTCCCGCATTTCCGATAAACTGTCCCTTGGTTAATTTCACCTGCCCTTCCTTCAATTCCATATCCACATCAAAACGCTTCTGTTTGTACTGTTCCGCTTTCATGATGTTGGTCAAGGTAGAATTAAAGCTGTCCATATGCAGGTATACGGTGGTATAGCCATTAGGATGGGTGATGTAGACAGAATTTCCGCCACCACCGATCTGTACCCTTAATCGGGAAACATAACCTTCAGCGGCAGCATGCAAAGGCAATCCAATGCGCTGCTGGGTCCTGTAATCATCCCCCGCATGAAAATGGGTGGACCTTAATTCCCCAAAAGTACCGGAAGCATCCTGCGCAATATTCAAAGGGTTTCTAAAATACCCTTGTGGATAGGTTTTGGAGGTAATGATATTTGGGTTCTGTGCCTGGGTTGTTAGGCCAAGCATCAGGGTTGTTATCAATGTGAGTGTGCTTTTTTTCATATTATTTGATATGGCAGGTAAACATGCTTTTGCCTTCCAAAAACCCTTCCAGTTTATCCCCGATCTGGATAGGTCCTACGCCGGCAGGTGTACCTGTGTAAATTAAATCGCCTTTTCTTAAGGTGATGTAGGTTGATACAAAACTGATCAGGCTATCATAATCAAAAATCATATCCTGGGTATTTCCTTCTTGAACAGTTTCGTCGTTCTTCTTCATGGAGAAAGAGAGATTGCGAGGGTCCTCGAATTGATCTTTCGGAATCAGCGGACTGATCACTGCAGAATGGTCAAAGGCCTTTGCCAATTCCCAAGGTAAGCCTTTTGCTTTGTGGGCTGACTGAATATCACGTGCCGTAAAGTCGATCCCTAAACCGATGGCATCGTAATATTTATTGGCAAATTTCTTGGAAACATGTTTTCCTTCGTTACAAATGCGTAATACTACTTCTACTTCATAATGTACATCTTTGGAAAATTCTGGATAGTAGAAATCTTTATTGTCTTTTAGTATGGCCGTATCGGGTTTTAGAAAAATCACCGGACTTTCAGGGACTGGATTATTTAATTCTTTGGCATGATCAATATAGTTTCTACCAATTGCAATTACTTTCATTTATTTGATTTTGATGTTTTTCAATTTGGACTGGAATCCAAATCCTTCTCAAACAAATCTAAAGAAATTGCCTTGCTATGGCAAATCCTAAGGCAAGTAAGCAAACCTTTGCGTAATAAAAAACAGGGATTTAGGCGGAAAATTATGGTTAGTATTTGGAGATTTTTCTTAAAAAGTAAATACATTTGTTCATCATGAACAAAGAACAATCCAAAATCATCCGAGAACAGGCTCAACGATCCAACATCCGGGAGCATTCGGTGCCCTTATACCTAACATCCAGTTTTATATTCGACAGTGCAGAACAAGGCCGTGCGGTTTTTGCGGAAGAGGAAGAGGCAATGGTCTATTCCCGGTATGCTAACCCGAACACAACGGAGTTCATCAATAAGGTATGTTTGTTGGAAGGAGCTGAGGCTGGCTTGGCATTTGGATCGGGCATGGGTGCTATTTTTGCTTGTTTTGCAGGTTTTATAGAAAGTGGAGACCATATCGTTTCTTCTAGAGCAATCTTTGGCTCTACCCATCAATTGTTCACGCAGTTGTTCCCACGCTGGGGAGTGACCACCACCTATGTGGATGCGATCAATCCGGAGGAATGGGAAAAAGCGATCCAGCCGAACACCAAGTTCATCTTTTTGGAATCGCCTTCTAATCCGGGTCTGGAATTGGTGGATCTGGAATGGTTAGGAGGTCTGAAGAAGAAATACCCGAACATTATTTTTGCGATCGATAATTGCTTTGCTACGCCATACCTTCAGAAGCCTTTACAATATGGCTTTGATCTATCCATTCATTCGGCCACTAAATACATGGACGGACAAGGACGTGTATTGGGCGGGGTGATCGTTGGAAAGCAGGAATTGATGGATAAACTGATGTTTTTTATTCGCCATACCGGACCAGCGATGTCGGCATTTAATGCTTGGGTTCTTTCGAAGAGTATAGAAACATTGGGACTGCGGATGGATCGTCATTGTTCAAATGCTTTGGCATTGGCCGAGACTTTGGAAAAACATGATGAGATTCTGGATGTGAAATATCCTTTTCTGCCTTCGCATCCGCAGTATGAACTGGCGAAGAAACAGATGAAAGCAGGGGGTGGAATTGTGACGATTGAAGTTAAGGGTGGTAAGGAAAGGGCATTTAAGTTTTTGGACGCTTTGAAAATGATTCTTTATACTTCGAATTTAGGGGATTCAAGGTCTATTGCTACCCATCCTGGTACAACTACGCATTCGAAATTGAAGGAAGAGGAAAGGGAGAAATTGGGGATAAGACCTGGGACAATCAGGTTGTCGATTGGTATTGAGGATCAAGAGGATATTATTGAGGATATCTTGCAAGCTTTGGAAGCGAGTAGGTAGACTGTAATTGATAGGCTTTTTACGTCATTGCGAGCTTTATCGTCATTGCGAGGAGGCACGACGAAGCAATCTTTACACTAATCGAAAGATTGCTTCGTCGTACCTCCTCGCAATGACGGGTATTATTTCACAAACTTCTACAAAGCTGCTAAAGCAGCTTCATAATTCGGTTCTTCTACCGTTTCAGCGACCTGCTCTGTATATTTCACTTTTCCATCTTCATCAACCACCACCACTGATCTACTCAACAAACCTGTCAAAGGACCATCCGTAAATTTCACACCATATGCCTGAGCAAAAGACTCATCTTTAAAATCAGACAAAGTAATCACATTATCCAATCCCTCTGCTGCGCAAAATCTACTTTGCGCAAAAGGCAAATCCTTCGAAATACATAACACCACTGTATTATCCAATCCTGATGCTTTCTCATTAAATTGTCTAACCGACGCTGCACAAGTTCCAGTATCAATACTTGGGAAAATATTTAATATAACCTGTTTTCCTGCAAAATCCTTCAATGATTTTTGTGACAGATCTCCTGTCGTCAATGTAAAATCTGGAGCTACATCTCCTACTTTGGGAAGATTTCCACTGGTATGCACTGCATTACCTTTAAATGATACTTCTGCCATAATAGCCTATTTTTTTTAGTTTCTATAAATCTAAAACCAATATAGCTTAAAATATGTTTGATAAAAAATGGATTACCTACCGATTTATTAAAAGTTGACAAATATTTAATATTTTAATAATTATTTACTATGTTAGCATAATATTAAAATAAACTTAAAACGCTAATCAATATTTATATGAAACGATTATTACTCTGTTTACTCATGGCATCGCCTGCCCTTGCCTTTTCCCAAGGTTCGCAGGTAAATACCCAAAGCCAAAAAGCAGTGGGTATGGCTGGAGCAGGATCCGCTTTGTTTATTGATGAAACATCGATCCTCTACAATCCAGGTGCATTGGTAAAAATGGAAAACAACGCCATTTCCCTGGGTGCAAGTGCGATCATGTATCGCTCCGCCTTCCAAGAGAAAGGTAGCTCCGAAGTACATCATACACGTTTTCAAATCTCTCCTCCGGTTTCCTTGTTTGCTGCATTTGGACCGAAGGATTCTTGGTGGAAAGCAGGTATCGGGATCTATACCCCTTACGGTGGATCGGTAGATTGGGGCAAGGAATGGCCGGGAAGATATTCATTGACCAATCTTTCCATGCGTGCATTTTACATCCAACCAACATTAAGCTTTAAGATCACAGACCAATTCAGCGTTGGTGGTGGTTTTGTGTATAACGTAGGTATCGTAGATTTAGGAAGAGCATTACCGGTATTCGGTTCTGACGGAAAAGCCGGCCAGGCTGATTTAAGTGGAACAGGCACAGGAATGGGATATAACCTAGGTGTTCACTATAACCTAGCCGATGAATTTGCTATTTCCTTGAACTACCGTTCTAAAGTGATTACGAAATTAGAAGGTGGAGATGCAACTTTCGATGTTCCGGCATCTTTGGCTGCCAATTTCCCGAACGGTAAATTTGATGCTGAATTGCCTTTACCGGCTTCTTTCAACGTAGGTATTGCTTTCCCTGTTTCTGAGAAAGTGAAAACAGCGATCGATGCATCCTTCATCGATTACAGCATTTACAAAGAGTTGGTGTTCGATTATGAGAACAACACCCCTACCCTTCAAGATACGCGATCCGAAAAAAATTATCAGAATGCATTTTCAGCGAAAATTGGTTTCAACTATGAGGCCACAGATAAATTGGAGCTACGAGCAGGTACCGGTTATGTGTATACACCAGTGCAGGCAAAATACGTATATCCTGAGACGCCAGATAACAACCGTATGATGGCAGCAGCTGGATTGACTTATAAGTTCACGCCTAATTGGCAAATGTCTGCGGCTTATGTGTTCCAAAAAATCCTGAAAAGAACAACTACCAACGCGGAAACCCAATTATCAGGTGCTTACGAAACCAATATTCACGCCCCAGGAATTTCATTAAGCTATTCTTGGTAGGAATCAAATTATGATCAACATGAAAAATAAATTTAACTTATATATCGGATTAGCCTTATTGGGATTGGCTAGTTCATGTGCGCCCAGCTTAGATGAATTGGAAGCGACCAAAGGTACAGCAGATTTTTCAAAATTCATTGCTGTCGGAAACTCCCTAACGGCTGGATATTCCAACAATGGCCTTTACTTAGAAGGACAAAAAGTGGCATTCCCGAACTTGATCGCTGAAAAGATGAAAGAAGTTGGCGGCGGAGCATTTACCTCCCCATTTTTTAGTGCCGACCAAGCAAATGGTTCTGGATATATTACCTTCAAAGGGTTTACAGATTCCGGATCACCGATCACTGAACCAGTTGCTGCACAGGCCGAACGAGGAAAGAATGCCCAAGGAGGTCCTTTATACACAAAATATTTGGATCCAATCCAAAACTTAGGTGTACCAGGCATGCGTTTGGATCTTGGAACACAACCAGGCATGGGTTCGGAAGCAGGAAACCCTTATTTTGAACGTTTGTTACCTGATGCGACCAAAAATTCTACCAGCTATCTACAATACGTAGGATCACACGATTATACATTCTTCTCTTTTTGGTTAGGAAATAACGATGTGTTAGGTTTTGCGACAAATGGTGGCGTGGAATCAAACATTACCAACAAATTAATCAGTTTGGAAACTTTCAAAGCGGCCTATACTGCTTTCATCACAACCTTAACCCAAGGAGAGAAAAAAGGGGTGGTAGCGACCATTCCTGATGTAACCAGTGTCCCTTTCTTTAATACGGTTACCACAGCACGTTTAAATGCAGCTGTAGAAGCGGCAACAGGTGGACAAGCCAAAAATGTATATATCGCAACTGGAAACGGCACACCACGTATAGCAACAGCTAACGATCTGTTTATATTGACTTTCCCAACGGCTAAATTGGGTGTTGAAAATGCATTAAAAATCCCTTATGGTTTGCATCCATTGAATCCCATTGAAAGTAAATATGTTTTGGATGAAGGAGAAATCAACTTAGTGGTTTCCCGTATCTCAGAAATCAATACCTTTATCAAAGAGACTGCGGCGGCCAAAAAGCTAGCTTTAGCGGATGTTCATGCCTTTTTGAACAAGGTTAAAACGGGTTATATCTATAACGGTGTGATGATCAGTTCAGCATACATTACCGGTAATGCGTTTTCATTGGATGGTGTGCATTTAACCCCTATGGGAAATGCTATTGTAGCCAACCTGTTCATTGATGCCATCAACAAACAATACGGCTCTTCCATTGGTAAAATGGACATTAGCCTATATCCTGGGGTTAATTTCCCCGGCTAATTTTAGAAAAATAGCAGACGACTTATAAAAAAGCTACCCTTCGGGGTGGCTTTTTTTCTTATTTTCGCATTATGATCTTACAAGCCAACAACATATTCAAATCCTACGGAGATTTGGAAATCCTGAAAGGGGTAAGTGTATCGGTAAAGAAAGGAGAAATCGTTTCCATCGTAGGAGCCTCCGGAGCCGGAAAGAGTACATTATTGCACATTATTGGCACCTTGGATAAGCCTGACCGTGGAACGATCATGTTGGAAGGCCAGGATGTTTTCTCGCTTTCAGAAAAGCAGTTAAGTGATTTCCGAAACAAACATATCGGCTTTGTATTTCAATTCCATCATCTTCTTCCGGAATTTACCGCTTTGGAGAATGTCTGTATTCCGGGTTATATTGCCGGCAAGGACCGCAAGACCGTTGAACAGAAAGGCTTGGAGCTCTTGGAGATCCTGGGTGTAAAGCATCGCGCCAACCACAAACCCTCGGCCATGTCGGGAGGTGAGCAACAACGGGTTTCCGTGGCCAGAGCCTTGATCAATGATCCTACATTGGTCCTAGCAGATGAACCTTCGGGTAACCTGGATTCTGAAAATGCCACCGCTTTGCACCAATTATTCTTTGACCTTCGGGATAAGATGCAACAGACTTTTATCATCGTAACGCATAATGAAGAATTGGCGAGGATTTCTGATCGCACCATTCATATGCGTGATGGTTTGATTTATTAGAATTACACTATGCAAAAAATATTGATTACCTATGGGACCCGTCCCCTGGCGCAACGTTTGGCCAAACAATTTTCAGATAAATTTGAAGTCGTTTTTGCCAGCTCTGAAGAAGTGCCTAGTTTCCTACAGGCAAATTACCTAAAAATACCAACGGGAGTAAATCCGACCTATGCCCATGAATTGTTGAAATTAAGCTTGGACAAACAGATCGATTATATCCTGCCTTTGGGCGAATCGGAGATCAATAGTTTAGCAGAATCTAAGTTATTGTTCGAAGAATACGATATTATTCCTTTAGTGCCTAATCTATCGGATCTACCTGTGTATTTTACGATTGAAAATCCTCCCTCCCAAGCGGAGATCCATATTTATTTACAAGGAAAAGGCCTGGATGTAGAACAGAAACTGCATTTACCGGCAACCGGATTGTTGATGGTCTCGGATGATCAAGAAGAATTGGCCTTAGTAACTATATAAAGCTTGAGTAATCATATAAAGATGAATTGGAAAGATATCCCAATGGATAAGAAAGTATATCTCTTTGAATTGGATGATGTGCTTTATCCTAAGCACGATTATTTGTTACAGATATATTACCTCTTTGGACAATTTGTTGAATTTTCCGAGGCTCGGGAAATCAGCAAATCCCTAACTGCCTTTATGAAGGAAAAGTTGTTTTCCGAAGGTGAGGCTGCTGTATTTGAGGCGGCTAAAAAAGAATTCAAGTTTGAACAGGATTATAGCGAAAATTATGAGCGATTGCAGGTTAATGGGCATTTACCGCTAAAATTATTGTTATTTAATGAAATTAAGTTGCTTTTTGCAGCCTTATTGGAACAAGGGAAAACGATTGCCGTTTTGACTAAGGGTAATCCTGCATTGCAGCTGAACAAGCTCAAGCACATCGACTGGCAGGGGTTAGAAAAAGGGGTGAAAGTCTATTTTATCGATGAATTGGTATTCCGCAATATAGATCCAATTCCTTATATTGCTTCTGAAAATGGGTGTTTACCCGAAGAGATTATTTTCATAGAAGAAAAACTAACCTAATTATGTTTAAAAAGAAAATCCTTGTGGGGGCGCTTTTAGCCCTAGTGGTAGCCGCCAGCTGTAAAAAAGATCCTGTAAATACGGAGACTGATAAAGATGCTGAAAAAGAAATTTTGTTCAGAGATTCGGCTTATTATTATTCTTTAGCCCTATCCTTATGGACGGATAAATTACCGCAGCCAAAACTGATCGGTAATGAGCCAGACTTAAAGTCCTTCACTGGAAAATTTAAGACCGCAGAAGAGGTATTGGATGAGTTGAGAAAATCCGCTACACTGGATCGTTTCAGTTTCGTAGACCGCGCTGGAACTGTGAGTGAAGAAATTCAACAAGGTGTGTATAAAGAGACCGGTGCTACACCGATATTCCTGTTGGAATCAGCTGGTTCAACCAACGCGAATCTTTATATCCGTTATGTTCAAAAGAACTCACCAGCAGCTAAAGCGGGTTTGATTCGTGGAATGCGAGTAGTCAGCATCAACGGGGATACTAAGGTTGATTATAATTCGGAGAGTGCTAATGAATTTAAGAACGCCATGAAATTCTTCTCTGGCGAAACCTTAAAATTAGTGGTGGTAAGTCCAATCGATGGTAAGGAAAGCACGATTACCGTTACGGGCGATGCCTACCAGATTGATCCGATCATGGTCAATAAAGTAATCGATCATAATGGTAAGAAAGTAGGTTACATGGCATATACCTCATTTGTCAATCTATACAACAACCAGGGGCAGCCAAACAGCTATCATACAGCGATGGAAAATGTGTTCAAAGCTTTTGAAGGCGTGGATGAGCTAGTGATTGATCTGCGTTATAATGGTGGTGGATCAACTTGGTCTGCGGAATATTTAGCCAATCAATTGGTGCCAACCACCCATGCAAAAGCATTGATGTATAAATATAAAGTGAACTATGTATTGGAAGATGCTGGATTATTGCAACCCGGCAAAGCTTTTGGTCCTGTTTATTTCGACAAGAAAAACACGCTGAACCTAAAACGCGTATATTTCCTTGGAACAAAGCAGACTGCATCGGCTAGCGAATTGGTGATCAACAGCTTGAAACCGTATATGGATGTACAATTGATCACAGTGAGAGGCAATGATGGGTCCATTGGAACTTATGGAAAACCTGTTGGTTTCTTTGAATCCAAAGTAGTCCATGGTTATGGTTCGTATTACATCACCTCCTTCCAAATGGTAAACAAGGATGAATTTGGTGATTATTTCAATGGATTGAAAGGTGAAAAAACGGATTCGTACGAAAGCTTTGCACTTCAATTAGGAGATCCAAACGAGCGTATGTTTTCGGATGCGCTATATCATATCACGAACGGAACATATCGTAGTGCTTCAGCGAGTATGCGCAGAACGACAAAATCGGGAAAACCTGAGATGGAAGCAACGAGCATACAACCTCAGACACCTCACATTACCGGTATGTTTAAGTTTTCAAATGAGCAAAATTTAAAAAACATCCTTAAGTAATTAATCTAATCAGCATGTGCTAAGTCTATAATTTGGAATTATAATTGCGCAAGCAACAATACATACATTTTAACATAGAATTGGCACATGCTGAATAAATATTTCACCCTACTTTTTTTAGTCCTTATCGGACTATCATCCTGTAAAAAGGATACGGATAAAATCCCATCTCCTGAAAAACCTCCTGTAAGCAACAACAGAACTACGGATGAGAAAGTGCGGGATAGTATCTATTTCTATTACAAATACCTTTCTTACTGGGAATCCAGCATTCCTGTGTATAACCCGATTTCGGACATCAGCGATAAATATAGCAGTGGCGAAAGCTTGTTAAATCATTTAATGGGATTAACGCCTGTTAAAAATGATTATGTATTTCATGGTCCTGGACAGAACATCGTTGAAAATTATACCGGTCCTTTGGATAGGTTCTCTTGGATCGAAGATATCAGTTCGACTTCTAGCAGAAGTGCCCGGGCAGATACATATGATGGTTTCGGGCTCTTTGTTGTTTTTGAAGGTGGAGATGCCAATTCAGCAGCCTATGTAGGCCTTTCAGAA
This sequence comes from Sphingobacterium tenebrionis, assembly GCF_037126265.1. Lineage (NCBI taxonomy): Bacteria > Pseudomonadati > Bacteroidota > Sphingobacteriia > Sphingobacteriales > Sphingobacteriaceae > Sphingobacterium > Sphingobacterium tenebrionis. Next base: position 99,285 of record NZ_JAYLLN010000002.1, on the reverse strand, counting down.
GGTAATTCACCAGCCGACAAAGCTGGGATTAAACGTGGGGATAAAATCATCAAAATAAATGGCGTGGAGGCATTGGGTAAAAACTTCAGGTTAATTGAAGCGGAACTGAACAAAACCCAATTGGTATTGGATCTGGAAAGGGCCGGAGTTCCTTTCACTAAAACACTTACTTATGGCTCCTACGATATTTTCCCGGTGGTAAAAGACAGTGTTTATACCGTAAATGCTGATAAGGTGGGTTATTTCGCGTTATCATCCTTTGAAGAAATGACCAATGATGCTGGTCAATACACGGCCATGTATAATGCCATGAATGCAGCTTTCAATAAATTTAACCAACAGGCCATCAACAAGATTATTATCGACCTGCGATATAATACCGGTGGTTATGTCAGTACTGCTATATACTTGGCGAACAAAATCGTCAACAGCAATGGCGCAGGTAAATTGATGTTCAGCTACGATATCAACAAAAACCTGAAAGAAGAGAAGGCCAAAGGAAGTCGTGAATTTGATGATGTAATGTTCAACAATTCGGCGACAAATATTACCGATGTATATTTCTTGGTATCGGATTATACCGCATCAGCTTCAGAAATTGTGATTTCCGCGCTGAAACCCTATGCTAATGTGCGCCTTATTGGAGAACATGGAAGTACTTATGGCAAACCTGTAGGGTTCTTCCGTCAGGATATCCTAAACAAAGCAGGCCTTTGGGCAGCATCCTTCAAGATTGTAAACAGCGCAGGCTAAACCGATTATTGGGATGGCATTCCAGCCGATAAACCCGGTGTTTTTGACAATGTTCGCTTTGATTTTGGAGATCTTCGTGAGGATATGTTAGCTACGGCTATACAGCATATCCGTTCAGGTTCTTATACCTTATCCGGAAGCAGTGCCAAAGCAAGTAGCCAAACAGGTACAACCAGAACATCTTCTGCAGTTCCCGTTAATAAATTACGTGAGAGGAATATGATTAAGGATTAAGAATTAGTTATTTAATTCTTAACTTTACTGCATGGCAGGGAACAAACCAACAACGATTAAGGAAATTGCGCGAAAGTTGAAGATTTCACCTTCAACGGTTTCGCGCGCATTGAACGACCATCCGAGTATAGGCTTGGTCACGACCATGCGTGTAAAGAAAATGGCCGAGGAAATGGCTTACGAGCCTAACCAGACTGCTATCTTTTTCAAACAGCGTAAGACCTTTACCATCGGTGTTATTCTCCCGAAATTATCGGAACCTTTCTTTTCTGAGGCGATCAGTGCCATCGAAGATGTGGCGGATGAAAAGAAGTACACCGTACTTTTAGGGCAATCCCTAGATGATGAGAACCGCGAAAGCCATATCATCCAGACCTTCAAAAAGCATCGTGTGGATGGTATATTGATTTCCCTAGGGAAAAACACGGGAGATACCGACTTTGTGGATATCCTCTCCAAAACCGAAATCCCAGTAGTATTTTTTGATTGTGTCCCAGATCTGGATAACGTACATAAAGTATATAGCGATCTTTCTTCAGGTATGATCGAGGCTATCGATGCTTTTGTAGAAAGAGGACATCGTAAGATTGCCTTGATCAATGGACCAGAATCCCTACTTGCGTCCAAAGAACGTTCAGAAGCCTTTTTGAAAGCCCTTAAAAAACAAGGAATCACTTCGGACGAAAGCTATGTTGTCCATACCGATCTAACAGAGAAAGGGAATGAGGAAGCGATGGAAAAACTATGCTCCCTAGCCGACCGACCATCTGCCGTAGTCTCCTTCAATGATTTTGTAACCCTAGATCTGATTCGGTATGCGAAGCAGAAGGGCATTGTTTTGAATCAGGATATGTTCTTCATCTCCTACGCCAATTATCCATTATGGAAATACATGGACAATCCGCCAATGGGAAGTATTGAACAATATCCGGATAAGCAGGCCCAGAAGGCTGCGGAAATCTTATTCGATTGCATCGATAAGAAGGAACATGTTGCAGAACCACAACATGTCGTTTTCCCATCGAAATTAGTAATGAAATAAGGCTTAGTTGATCTGAATGCTGTAGGTGATATCCACACCACCCTGAGCTAACATATCATGTACAGAGCAATATTTTTTCACGGCAAGTTCAGCTGCTTTTTGCGCTTTTGCCTCATCAATATCGCCTTTTAAACGGAATGCAATATGAATTTTCGTGAAGATATTAGGTATTTCTTCCCGACGGTCTCCTGTTACTTCCACTTGAATATCCTGCAGATCCTGACGTTGTTTTTGGAGGATGGTAGTCAAATCGAATACACTACAAGAACCCAAAGCCATCAGCACCAATTCCATAGGTCTGACACCTTTTCCTTCGCCGCCGATGGAATCTGGCCCATCAATATTTACTTTCACGGATGACAACTCGCTGGATGCTTCGAAATGAACCGCATCGTTCTGTCTTGATAAATGTACTTTCATTGTTTTTTAATCTCTATGCTTATACAAAATTAGCAAAAAAACAAGGCAATTATCGAAATAATATCTTGCCCCTTCCGAATAAATAACCTATTTTTACAGCAAATTTTTTTATCAATGAACATTCACGAATATCAAGGAAAAGAAATACTTAAGAGTTTCGGAGTAAGAGTACAAGAAGGTATTGTTGCCGAAACCCCAGAGCAGGCTGTTGAAGCTGCTAAGAGAATGAAAGAAGAATTCAACTCGGATTGGGTTGTGGTAAAAGCACAGATCCATGCGGGTGGCCGTGGTAAAGGTGGTGGTGTAAAATTAGCAAAAAACCATGATGAAGTATTGCAACGCGCAACAGACATCATCGGTATGCAATTGGTTACTCCACAGACTGGTCCAGAAGGTAAAAAAGTTAACAAGGTTTTGATTGCACAGGATGTTTACTACCCTGGCGAAAGCGAAACAAAAGAATTCTACATGTCTGTATTGTTAGACCGTGCAACTGGTCGTAACATCATTATGTACTCTACTGAAGGTGGTATGGACATCGAGGAAGTAGCTGAGAAAACTCCTCACTTAATTTTCAAAGAAGAAATCGATCCTAAAGTTGGTCTTCAAGGTTTCCAAGCACGTAAAATTGCTTTCAACCTAGGATTAACAGGTGCTGCACATAAAGATATGGTGAAGTTCGTAGCTGCATTATACAAAGCATACGATTCTATTGATGCTTCTATGTTCGAGATCAACCCGGTATTAAAAACATCTGATGATAAGATCATGGCAGTTGATGCTAAGGTTAACTTAGATGAGAACGCATTATACCGTCATGCTGACATCGCTGCTATGCGTGATGTTACGGAAGAAGATCCAACCGAAGTTGAAGCGGGTGAATCAAACCTTAACTACGTTAAATTAGATGGTAATGTAGGTTGTATGGTAAATGGTGCTGGTTTAGCGATGGCTACCATGGATATCATTAAGATTGCTGGTGGTGAGCCTGCAAACTTCTTGGACGTTGGTGGTACGGCAAATGCAGAAACAGTGAAAGCTGGTTTCAACATCATCTTAAAAGACCCTAACGTAAAAGCAATCTTGATCAACATCTTCGGAGGTATCGTTCGTTGTGACCGTGTAGCGCAAGGTGTTATCGACGCTTACAATGAAATCGGAAATATCCCAGTTCCTATTATCGTACGTCTTCAAGGTACAAACGCTAAAGAAGCGAAAGAATTGATCGACAAATCTGGTCTTCAGGTATACTCAGCGATCTTATTGAAAGAAGCTGCTGAATTAGTAACTAAAGTATTGGAAGAAGGTAAATAATCTCCTTCTAAAAGATAATGAATGGCCTTCCTTTGGGAGGCCATTTCTTTTAATACTAATTCGTAAATAGTACCTTTGTTAAAATAAAAAACATTAAGAAATGACAACATCTACTTCGGATATTTCACGTAAGAAATCAGCGGAATTATTTGAGAAGGCAAAAGCATATTTCCCGGGAGGGGTAAACTCTCCTGTTCGCGCCTTTAAATCTGTTTATGGAACTCCCCTATTTATTGAGCGTGGAGACCAGGCACATTTATGGGATGCCGATGGCAATGAATTTATCGATTACTGTTGTTCTTGGGGGCCGTTGATTTTAGGGCATAACAACGCCAAGATTCGAGAAGCGGTACAGGAACAATTAAGTAAAGGCTTGAGTTTTGGTGCTCCAACGGAATTGGAAAACCACTTGGCCGAACTTATCCTCAACAACAACAAAAAGATTGAAAAAATACGTTTTGTAAGTTCTGGAACGGAAGCGGTGATGTCGGCTATTCGTTTGGCAAGAGGATATACCAAAAGAGATAAGATCGTGAAGTTTGAAGGTTGCTATCATGGGCATTCCGATTCCTTATTGGTAAAGGCAGGATCCGGTCTGGTAACCTTTGGAGAAACCTCTTCTGCAGGTGTTCCAAAAGCGTTTGCGGATGAGACGATCGTTATTGCATTGAACGACAAAGAGGCTTTGGAAAAGGTTTTTGCGGACTTCAAAGATCAGATCGCTGCAGTAATCATCGAAGGAGTACCCGCGAACAATGGCTTATTGATTCAGGATAAGGATTATATCCACTTCCTACGGGATATAACCAAAGAAAATGGATCATTATTGATCTTTGATGAAGTGATAACCGGATTCCGTTTGGGATTCGAAGGCGCTTCGAAATATTACGACATCCAACCTGACATCCTAACTTATGGTAAGATTATCGGTGGCGGGATGCCTGTAGGTGCCTATGGCGCATCAAAAGAAATCATGGGATGCATCTCACCTGATGGAGCCGTTTATCAGGCAGGTACGCTTTCTGGAAATCCCGTAGCTATGGCGGCTGGAATTGCCGCCCTTTCCATTCTGGCAGCTCCTGGATTCTATGAGCAGCTGGAAGCTACCACTCAAAAGTTTGTGGAAGAAATCCGTGCATATATCCAAGAGAAAAATTATGTGGTCAACATCACGACGATCGGATCTATTTTCTGGTTTGCATTTTCTGAAAACGATAAAATCCAACGTGCGGATGAAATTGATCCTGCTTCCATGGAAAAATATAAAGTCATGCACCGAGAGCTTTTGAACCGTGGTATTTATTTTGGCCCTTCTGGATATGAAGTGGGCTTTATTTCGGCAGCACACACAGAAGATGACTTAAATCAGACATTAGTTGCTATAAAAGCAGCTTTAGACGTCGTATTTCAATAAAAAACAAACTATCTTGGATTCAAATTGTTATCATATTATCAATTCGACTAAATATAAAAAAATGAAAACATTAAAATCAGCATTGGCAGTAGTTACAGCAACAGTATTATTGGCTTCATGTAACACTCCAACTAAAAACAAGGATGGCGAAGTAAGAGACACGACTGCATTAGCAGATTCTGTTGGTGCAATTGCCGTAAATCCACTTCCTCATGCTAAGGATTTTCCAGGTGCGACATTGAAAGTTACCGAATTAACATCAGAGAAATTAGGTGCCGATTCAGCGAAGATCACTGTTAAATACGGTGTGTCAAACTTTAACTTGACTGAACAGACTGAGCATACCCATCATATGGCTAACTCCCATGATGGTCAACATATCCATTTTATCTTAGATAATAAGCCGTATGTTGCTTTGTATAAACCAGAACATACGTTTACAGTTCCTGTAAACTCTGAGCATTACTTATTGTCGTTCTTGTCACGTTCATTCCATGAGTCGATCAAGACTGCAGATGCTTCGAAATTGATCAAGTTCAAAGTAGAAGCTGATGGAAAGATCACCGAACTTCCTCAACCAACAGAACCATCAGTATTCTATAGCCGTCCGAAAGGCGATTATAAAGGCGATGAGACTAATGTGTTGTTGTTGGACTTCTTTGTATCTAATACTACATTAGGAGCGGATGCAAATAAAGTAAAAGCGACTATCAATGGTCAAGAGTTCATGTTGGATCAATGGGTTCCTTATGAAGTATTGAACTTACCTAAAGGCGAAGCAACTGTAGTTCTTACTTTGGTAGATAAAGATGGAAATGCAGTAACAGGTGATAACGTTTCTGTTGAAAGAAAAGTTAATTTGTTGGAGAAATAGATAGTAATATCTATTAGACATTAGATAATAGATATTAGATAATAGACTTTTGACAAGTGTGCTAAAATTGTTCATTGATTAATGAACGTGTTTTAGTTTAAATAGAAAGCCTGGGAGAATTGATCTTCCAGGCTTTTTTATTGTTTTGTTTGTTTACTGTTTTCGGATTTTTATTTCTTTTGTTCAACCCCGTCATTGCGAGGAGCTTTGCCGTCATTGCGAAGGTTTTTGCCGTCATTGCGAGGAGGTACGAGGAAGCAATCTTTGGACTTTGTCATCCTAAGCGTAATCTTTGTCATCCTGAGCGTAATCTTTGTCATCCTGAGCGCAGTCGAAGGATCTATACAGTTACTAACGAACAGATGCTTCGACTACGCTCAGCATGACATGCGGGAAGATTGCTTCGTTCCTCGCAATGACGGATGAAGTCTATCATCTAACGTCTAACATCTATAATCTACCCCCCTTAGAATCCCACCGACTTCAAATTCAAGCCGGCTCTTTCATCCAAGCCAAACATCAAGTTCATGTTCTGAACAGCTTGGCCGGATGCGCCTTTCAGCAAGTTATCCGTTGCGTTTAAGATCAATAATTTATTGCCATGCTTCTCCAGATGCATGATACTCTTATTGGTATTCACGACCTGTTTCAGGTCAATGTTAGCTTTTGAAACATGTGTAAATGGATGCGTTGCATAAAAATCCTCATACAACTCATAGGCTTCTTCCTCTGAAAGATCAACATCTACATAAATAGCAGAGAAAATTCCTCTTGCAAAATCTCCGCGCTGCGGAATAAAATTAATCCTACTTGCTGCACGTTCTAACAAAGAACCTTCAGCAGCTGCCAATGGCCCATCACCTTCCGGTAAAAAGCCAGGCTGCAATTGATCAAGTGATTCCGAGATCTCCTGCAGATGTTGGTGTTCAAAAGATTTATAGGCTGAAAGGTTGTTGTTCCTCCAGGAGAAATGGGTGGTTGCCGATGGCTTCTGCCCAGCTCCAGTAGAACCCGTTGTGGCATTCACATGGATCTCACCTTTCAATAATCCTTTTGAAGCCAATGGCAATAATGCCAATTGGATATTGGTCGCAAAGCAACCCGGATTAGCAATGTATTGAGCCGATTTTATCGCTTCCTTATTCAATTCCGGCAAACCATACACAAACTGTGCGCCTTGATAAGCCGTATTTGCCCGTAAGCGGTAATCCTGAGAAAGATCAATGATCTTTACCCTTGGATCCACGGGATTCGCATCCAAGAACTTCTTGGCATCTCCATGGCCCACACAAAGGAACAGAACATCCACATCACTGTGAAAATCGGACGAGAAGGTCAATTCCGTATCGCCAAAAAGATCGTTATGAACATCGGCCAATTTATTGCCGGCATTCGAAGCCGAATTGGCAAATACGATATCCACCTGTGGATGGAATATCAAAATACGCAGGAGTTCTCCTCCCGTATATCCTGCCGAACCAATAATTCCTACCCTGATCTTTTCCATTTTTCCTCGCTGTTTCCTTAAAATTCCTTGTTGTTTACTTATGTTATCCTTTGCTGTTTACTTTATGCCAAATGATGGTTTGGTTACCAAAAATCTTGGAGAACCCCTTCACATCATCACCAGTATATCCTTTATTCATTTCCCCATAGCTACCGAATTTATTGGACATCAGATCATGCTCCGATTCGATACCCAAAATAACAAAGCGGTAAGGGTGTAATTCTACAAAAACACGACCTGTTACCGTTTCTTGAGAACTTTGCAAGAAAGCCTCCATATCACGCATTACCGGATCATGCATTTGGCCTTCATGCATATAATTTCCATAAAAACCAGCCAATTGATCTTTCCAAGACAATTGCCATTTGGTCAAGGTATGTTTTTCTAAAGTATGATGCGCTTTGATCAAGATCAATGGACCAGCAGCCTCAAATCCTACACGGCCTTTGATACCGATAATGGTATCTCCAACGTGGATATCGCGGCCGATTCCATAAGGTTGAGCCAAAGCCTGTAATTCTTGGATCACTTTTACAGCGCCAATTTTATTGCCATTCAAACCTACAGGCTCACCTTTTTCAAAGTCGATACTTACCTGCATTGGCTCGGTTGAAGTAACAGGGGTTGGCCATGCCGCATCTGGTAGGTATTGGTTGGAGGTCAATGTCTCCGCACCTCCTACAGATGTACCCCACAAGCCTTTATTAATAGAATATTTTGCCTTTTCTGCCGAATATTCCACACCATGCTTATTCAAATATTCAATTTCATCCTCGCGAGATAACTGAAGATCACGGATTGGCGTGATGATCTCCACTCCAGGAATCAAGGTCTGGAAGATCATATCAAAACGTACCTGATCATTTCCTGCTCCGGTTGAACCGTGAGCCACACATTCAGCACCGATCTTCTTCGCGTAATTGGCAATTGCTGTTGCCTGGCTAACACGCTCGGCAGACACCGAAAGTGGATAGGTCGCATTCTTCAGTACATTACCAAAAATAAGATACTTAATCGTTCCACGGTAATAGTCTTCAGTTTCATCAATGGTCGTATGGGATTTCACGCCTAACTCGTACGCCCTATTTTCAATTGTCTTTAATTCCTCATCCGAAAAACCACCGGTATTAACGATGACAGAATGAACTTCCAAACCTAGGTCACGAGAAAGATAGATACAACAGAAGGAAGTATCCAACCCACCACTAAATGCTAAAACTACTTTTTTCATTTTATAACGATTAATATGCTGATAATAACAAAAATAACAATTTAAAAACCTTTTACAGGTTTAACGCCTACCGGAAACACCGTTGCTACCATTTTTTTGGTAGACTTCCATAGCTTCGCTTCAATGCGTTTCAATAAAGACTGTTTCTTGGAGATACGGTCCAAACGTTCTTTAGCTTCCGCTTTACGCTGGATCTTTTCCTTGAGCTCTTTTTCTTTTTCCACTGGATCCCAAAGCATGGCGGTACACATGCAGTTCTTACGGTCCTTCGCCATCAGAATATCGTAATTCACACAAGATTGACATCCTTTCCAGAATTCTTCATCTTGGGTCAATTCCGAATAGGTCACCGGTTCGTATCCCAGGTCCGAGTTGATTTTCATGACTGCCAATCCGGTAGTCAGACCAAAGATCTTGGCCTTCGGATATTTTTCATGCGATAATTCAAAGACCCTTTTCTTGATGGCTTTTGCAAGACCCACCTTTCGGAAAATAGGATTGACGATCAGGCCAGAGTTGGCCACATAGTCCCCATGGCTCCAGGTCTCGATATAACAGAAACCTGCCCAAGTACCGTCCTTGTGCAAAGCGATCACTGCCTTCCCTTCCTCCATCTTTCTGGCCACGTATTCGGGTTTACGACGTGCAATACCTGTACCACGAGCCTTTGCAGACTCAAACATTTCGTCACAGATAACCTCAGCATAACCAATATGATCTGCTGTAGCGGGAATAATCAAAAAATCTGAAAGTGTCATTTAAATTTATCGACCTAAAATGTAAATACCGAAGTATTTGGATTATCTAATCTTACTCTAACCATCTTCCATCGAGCTTGATGGAAAATCAATATGGGAAATTTGCCTGCCTCGTAAATCAAGCTCGAGGCAGAATAGGTCGTCGGAATCGAAGTATTGGACAATTAAATGATCGAACATGCACATAGGACACCTGAACAAGCTTGTAGAAAGCTTGGCCAAATAATCCCAAAAATGTTCTGTTACAAATCATCTTCTTATCGTTTTATATCCTGTGATCAGACTGCGCAAAAGTAAACAATTATTTTTTTCTTTTATGCAATATCAATGTAGTTTTTTTACATAAAAAATTACATCTATTCTACTTATTTGCAATCCTTTCAATTAGACCACTACATTATTGAAACGTTTAAAATCTTTCATTGTTTTGTAAGATTTTGGGAGATTGGCGGGAGATTGTTGGGAGATTGGTAGGGATATGCTCCAAACCGTAAATATTTCCTTAGTTTTGCAGAAATATTTAAATATCATGGTTGGTCCAAGTATTATTTTCTATATCCTGTTCGTGATTCCTTATGTGTATTTTATGTACTGGCTGGTTAAGCAGGACAAGAAAAAGCACATGTGGGGGATATTGGTGGTTACGGTGATTGCGATTGCTGGGGTATTGGTGTCGCAGACTGCAAGTAAGGTTGCGATGGAAAATTATAAGCAGCATCAGGTTGATGCGAGGGAGCAGGAAAATGAGGCGAGAGAGCAGGAAGTTCAATTGCAAGCGGACAGCTTGAAAAATAAGAAATAAGGTTTAGGTCAATGCGAGACCTTGTCATTGTAAACTTCGCGTCATTGCGAGGCTTCGACATTGTAAACTTCACGTTATTGCGAGGAACGAAGCAATCTTTAGCCATGTCATGGTGAGCGAAGTCGAACCATCTGTTCGTACATAACCATTCGTACAGATCCTGCGACTGCGCTCAGGATGACATGGGGCGCCAGCATACCCAAAGATTGCTTCGTCGTACCTCCTCGCAATGACGCGAAGGTATCACTCACGCGAAGATTTCGAATTCCCAACTCCGAAATCCCCACTTCGAATTCCCTACTCCCTTATCCCTTCCAGCTTAAACAAGAAAGCATAATTCAGCGCTACATCCTTCAAGTAATCAAACCTTCCAGAAGCGCCGCCATGCCCGTAATCCATATCCGTTTTCAACAAGATCACATTACTTCCTTTTTTGGTAGCCCTTAATTTCGCCACCCATTTCGCCGGTTCAAAATACTGCACCTGCGAATCATGCAAGCCCGTTGTTACCAACAGATTCGGATATTCCTTAGCTTCGATATTCTCATAAGGCGAATACGATTTCATATATTCATATGCCTCTTTCTGGTTCGGGTTCCCCCACTCATCATACTCATTGGTCGTCAATGGAATCGTTTCATCCAACATGGTATTCACCACATCCACAAAAGGAACCTGCGCAATAATACCATTCCAAAGCTCTGGTGCCATATTAATAATTGCACCCATCAATAATCCACCCGCACTACCGCCCTGCGCATACAAATGGTTTTTCGACGTATATTTCTGATCCACCAAGAACTGCCCACAATCGATGAAATCCGTAAAGGTATTCTTCTTTTTCATCATCTTACCGTCCTCATACCATTGTCTTCCCATTTCCTCTCCCCCGCGGATATGTGCGATGGCAAAAATAAAACCCCGATCCAATAAACTCAAACGGGTCGAACTGAAGGTCGGATCCATTGAACTTCCGTATGATCCATACGCATACAACAATAAAGGCGCTTTCCCATCCTTCTTCGTTCCCTTCTTATAAACAATTGAAATCGGAACTTCCACACCATCCCTTACCTTAGCCATGATTCTTTCGGTAGTATATTGGTTGGCATCATATCCTCCCAAAACCTCCTGTTGCTTCAACAAGGTCTTATCCTTGGTCTTCATGTTGTAATCATAGGTGGAAGATGGGGTAACCATCGAGGTATAGCCATATCGAACCACATCCGTATGGTATTCCGGATTGGCACTGGAATATACCGTATAGGCTGCTTCGCCAAAATCCATGTAATGTTGGCTGTTATCTTTTAGATTACGGATCGCCAGGTTGGTCAACCCATTCTTGCGTTCAGATACCACCAAGTAATTCTCAAATTCATCCAAGCCCTCGATCAGCACATCCTTTCTATGCGGGATATATTCCTTCCAGTTTTCCTTTCCGGTCTTATCCAAAGGCGTTTCCATCACCTTGAAGTTCTGGGCACCATCATTCGTTTGGATCAGGAAACGATCCGCTAATGGCGTTACAGAGTACAGCACATTCTTCATCCTCGGCTGGAACACCTTAAAGGTTCCGTTCGGATCATCCGAACGCAGGTATAAGGTTTCCGAACTCAATGTACCTCCCGATTGGATGAAAATATACTGATCATTCTTGGATTTCCATACCCCAATATAATTGGTGTTATCCTTTTCATCATAAACGGTGGCATCGGTCTTGGAATCGGTTCCCAAGGTATGACGCTTAATCTTCTCACTCAATAAAGTCACCGGATTTTTAGCCGTGTAGAAAAGGGTCTTGTTATCATTCGCCCAGATCGCAGAACCAGAAGTCCGCGCGATCCTGTCCTTTAATATCTCCCCTGTTTCCAGGTTTTTGATGTAGATCACATATTCCCGACGGGATACCGTATCCACCCCATAAGCAACCATTTTATTATCCGGACTTACCGAAACACCACCCAAGGAGTAATAAGGAAATCCTTCGGCCATTTTATCCACATCCAAAAGCACCTCCTCAGGAGCTTGAAGATTACCTTTCTTCCGACACACCTTGTAATATTGCTTCCCTTCTTCGGTACGTTGGTAATAATAATAGCCATTTTTCAGATAGGGAACACTTTCATCTGTTTCCTTGATCCTGCTCTTCATCTCCTTGAAAAGCACATCCTGAAAACCTTCCGTGTCCTGCATCATCGCCTTGGTATAATTATTTTCCGCTTCCAGGTAAGAAACAACTTTTGAAGAGTCTGGGCCCTTCTTAAAATAATCATTCATCCAATAGTAAGGATCCTGAACGGTATCGCCATGGATTATACGTTGGAATGCTTTTAATTCCGCAATGGGAGCTGTGGCCTCTGGCCAAATTATAGGGTCTTTTTTCACGCTTGTCTCTTGTGAACATGATGAAATAATCATCGATAGTATTAAACCAAAAACAATTTTTTCTTTCATATATTTAAATTTAATAATGGTCTTAGTTGGGATTAAATTTAGCAATAATATCTAGTTTTTAGATTAATTAACAGATGAATATCCCATAAAACATTAATTTTGGAAAATTATAATCTTAATAAATATGTTAAAAACAAATAAATTGTTGTGCTATCTCGCTTTAGGTATCCTACCTTTCTATAGCGTTGCCCAAGAAAAAGATAAAGCTCCGGCAAATTGGTTCAATTTGGATCACCAAAAAGATGGAGCGATGGGAATCAGCACAGACAAAGCCTACGAATTATTAAAGGGCCGTAAAGCTAGCCCGGTAATCGTGGCCGTATTGGATGGTGGTGTGGATATCCATCATGAAGATTTAAAAGATGTGCTTTGGAAGAATAAAAAGGAAATCCCTGGAAATGGTAAGGATGATGATGGCAATGGCTATATCGATGATGTATATGGTTGGAATTTCCTTGGGAATGCCAAAGGTGAAAACGTGGACCACGATAACCTGGAAGTGACCCGTTTGATCCGTATCTATGAACCTAAATACATTTCCGTCCTTCCTTCTACACCTCTTTCTGAAAAAGAAAGAAGAGAATTTGTCGCTTATCAAAAAATGGTGACCGATTATACCTCCAAAATGGATGAGGCGGCGTTCGGTAAGCAGAACTATGTGCGTATCAAAGAAAGCTTGGAAGCCATTGTAAAAGGTATCGGAAAGGATCCTAAAGCTATTACGGCAGCGGATCTGGATGCATTCCCTAACCCGAACAACAACCAAAAGAACATCATCCGAATCGCTAAAAAGGAAATGGAAAAAGGAAGCTTTGAAAAATTCTTTGAGGACATCAAAGAAGGTGCTACCTATTTCAGCGATCAGGTAGATTACCACTTGAACAAAGGTTTCGACCCGCGTCCGTTGATCGGCGATACGTACGATGATGCATCGGAACGTCATTATGGAAATGCAGATGTAAAAGGTCCTGATGCCGACCATGGTACCCACGTAGCAGGGATCATCGGCGCCAAACGCAAAAACAACCTGGGTATCGATGGCGTATCCGATCAGGTACAGATCATGTCGGTTCGTGTGGTTCCCAATGGTGATGAAAGAGATAAGGACGTAGCCAATGCCATCCGTTATGCGGTAGATAACGGCGCAAAGGTGATCAATATGAGTTTCGGAAAAGGTTATGTCTACAACAAAAAAACAGTAGATGAAGCCGTTAAATATGCCGAATCCAAGGATGTCCTTTTGGTTCATGCCGCTGGTAATGATTCCAAGAACGTCGATGTAGAGAAAAATTACCCCATGAAATATTTTACGGATAGCGTGGATGCGATCATCGGTGAAGCTAAAAACTGGATCACGGTTGGCGCCACAGCTTGGAAAGTAGATGCCGACCTATTGGCAGAATTCTCCAACTACGGTTACCGTAGCGTAGATGTATTTGCTCCAGGGGTGAAAATCTATTCGACCATGCCGGAAAGCAAATACAAAGATATGGATGGAACCAGTATGGCTGCCCCAGTGGTATCAGGATTAGCTGCCTTGATCCGTGCATATTACCCAAGCTTTACAGCAGAAGAAGTAAAACAAGTGATCATGAACTCGGTGACCAAGATCGACCAAAAGGTAAAAGTAAAGGGAGAATCTGGAAACAAACGTGTTTACTTGGATGAAATTTCCGTTAGTGGTGGTGTGGTGAATGCCTATAAGGCCATTGTAGAGGCTGATAAGCTACTTTCGAAGAAAAAGTAAAAAAATGTTAAATTTTTCACAATATTGATAAGTATCTTGCGTTAACTATATAAAACAAAGATGCTTATGGTTGAAAATTCTACTAAAACAAATGAATTAAACTACGAAGAACAATTCTCGAATACAGTAGAGAATAATGAAGTTGAAGTATCATTCGAGGATAAGATTAAAGGTTGCATTTCGCAACTATCAAAAAATCCAGAAGATAAAACAATAGCAAATATACTCAACTATTCAAAGTCACTTCGTAATTTATAAAACATAGCCACTCAGACAGCGGAGTGGCTATGTTCCTTTTTAGTATATTTGTACATGCTAAAAAAAGATAGATATAAGGCATTCGTCGAATACTTCTCTACCCATAATCCCGATGCACAGACTGAATTGAACTACGGCAACCCTTATGAGTTGTTGGTCGCTGTTATTCTCTCTGCACAATGTACGGATAAACGCATCAACCAAGTTACCCCTGCCCTTTTCGAACGCTTCCCTGAACCGGAATCTTTAGCCGCCAGTTCCGTGGAAGAGATTTTTTCCTATATCCGTTCCGTGAGCTATCCGAACAATAAAGCAAAGCATCTGTTGGGTATGGCTCAAAAACTGGTAGCAGAATTCGATTCTACCGTACCGGAGAAAATCGAAGATCTGGTCAAATTACCAGGAGTTGGTCGTAAAACGGCTAATGTCATATCTTCTGTGGTTTACCATAATCCGGCGATGGCGGTGGATACGCATGTATTCCGGGTCAGCAATCGTTTAGGACTGACCAGCCGGGCAACTACCCCATTGGCCGTCGAGAAACAACTCATCAAATACCTGCCGAAGGATACCATCGCTATTGCGCATCATTGGTTAATCCTGCATGGGCGATATATCTGCGTGGCCAGAAAGCCGAAATGCGAAATCTGTCCCATTACCTACTTCTGCAAATACTTTGAACAGAAATATAAGGCCAAACCGGTAGAAAAAACTTAACCTATATTTATCTTTAAACTAACTTTAACTGCTATTAAACATCTTATTTTTAAATAAATACAATATTTAAACTAATTTTTTTAGTAAATAATTTGCAGTTATCTAAACAATACGTTATTTTTGATCTTAATATACTAAAAATATGAGCAACTCAGACAAATTAAAAGCTTTACAGCTTACCTTAGATAAACTAGAGAAATCCTACGGAAAGGGAACCATCATGAAATTGGGAGATTCTGCCGTAGAACCGATCGAAGCTATTTCTACCGGTTCTTTGGGATTGGACATCGCCTTAGGTATTGGTGGAGTTCCAAAAGGTCGTATCATTGAAATATACGGTCCGGAATCCTCAGGTAAAACCACGTTAGCTACACATATTGTTGCTGAAGCTCAGAAAAAAGGGGGTATCGCTGCCATCATTGATGCGGAACATGCCTTTGATAAATACTATGCCCAAAAACTGGGGGTAGATATCGAGAACCTGTTGATCTCACAACCAGATAATGGTGAACAGGCATTGGAAATTGCCGATAACCTGATCCGTTCAGGAGCGATCGATGTGATCGTGATTGACTCCGTAGCCGCTTTGGTACCGAAGGGAGAGATCGAAGGCGAAATGGGAGAATCTAAAATGGGTCTTCAGGCGCGTTTGATGTCCCAAGCCTTACGTAAATTAACCGGAACGATTGCCAAAACAAACTGTTGTTGTATTTTCATCAACCAATTACGTGAAAAAATTGGGGTGATGTTCGGAAACCCGGAAACGACAACTGGTGGTAATGCATTGAAATTCTATGCTTCTGTACGTTTGGATATCCGCCGTACTTCGCAGATCAAAGATTCGGATGAGGTAGCAGGTAACCGCGTAAAAGTGAAGATCGTTAAAAATAAAGTTGCTCCTCCATTCCGAGTGGCAGAATTTGACATCATGTTCGGTGAAGGTATTTCCAAAGTTGGGGAGATCATCGATTTAGGTGTGGAATATAACATCATCAAGAAATCAGGCTCATGGTTCAGCTATGGGGACACCAAATTGGGACAAGGTCGTGACGCCGTGAAATCCCTGTTGTTTGATAATCCGGATTTGATGGATGAATTAGAGGCTAAGATCCGTGCAGAAGTTACTGGACAAGATCTTGACCAAGCCATCGCGAAAGAAGAAGAATAGTTAATAGAAGAAGAATAGTTTAACAAATACCCGAATGGGGCAAATGGGCAATCCGCAAACGATTGCCCATTTTTTATTCATCGCATTCTTGTTACAACCAAAACAGTTTCCTTATTTTTAAAAGGCTTAATTTTAAGGTATTAATTGATCATCAACCCATACTTAAATAATGAGCTTTAATAGAAGAAATTTCCTAAAAGGACTAGGCCTGATGGGCTTAAGTGCAAGCATCCCTGCGCATGCCAAGCAGGAAAACCATTCCACCAGTTTGTTGGAAAGTGCAGATCAAGCGCAAAGCTTTGATTTCGCAACAGCGCCCTACCTACAAAATCTGACTGACCGTGAAGTCAGCATCTGTTGTATTTTTAATAAACCTTGTATTGCCTGGGTGGAAGTGTTGGATAATAACAAGGCTATCGTCGAAACGATTTACCAGGTTGAAGATGGGATGCGGAATGCAAATACCGATCTCTTTAAGTTTCGGGTGAAACGGAATGGGCCAAGCTTGACCTATCGGGTAGCCGCTAAGGAAATCACCCGTTTTGAGGCGTATAAGATTGAGTATGGTCAGGCTATAAAATCCAAGGAGATCACGGCGAATCTGGCTTCCAGCCATCAGAATAGTGTTTACGCCTTGATTTTGAATGATATCCATGAGAATAGAAATTCTTATGGCGTATTGTATAAAAAAAGCAGACTTCCTAAAAAGGATTTGGTGTTTTTGAATGGCGATTCTTTCCATTATGTGAATAATCAGAAAGACCTAACGGATAAATTATTGAAACCGGTAAGTGCCGAATTTGCTGGGCAAACGCCGATGGTGATGGTACGGGGAAACCATGAAACCCGAGGAGCTTTTGCGAGGTCTTATAAGCCCTATTTTGATTATCCGGAGGGTAAGTTCTATCATGCATTTAAGATGGGACCGGTGTATTGGGTGGTATTGGATAGTGGCGAGGATAAACCGGATAGCCATGAGGTTTATGCTGGGACGGTGGATTACGACGGGTATAGATTGGAACAGAAGGCTTGGTTGGAAGGGGTATTGAAATCGAAGGAAAGGAAATCAGCGAGGCATACTATTGTGGTGACGCATATTCCTTTTCATCATTCGGATGAGTGGCATGGAACGAAGCATAATAAGGAATGTTTCCATGAGGTATTACAGAGGAATAAGGTGGATGCTGTTATTTCAGGACATACGCATAGGCATGGTTTTCATGAGCCGAATGCGGAGCATAATTATTATGTGATTATTGGTGGGGGTCCGAAGGAAGGTGAACGGACATTTATTGATGTGAGCGCGGAAGGGAAGATGTTGGAGGTGTCGTTGGTTAAGGAGACTGGGGAGGTGTTAGGGACTTTTGGCAAGGGGAAAGGTTAGGAACTTTTGGCAAGGGCAAGGTTTAGCGTCATTGGGAGGCACTTTTACGTCATTGCGAGGAACGAAACAATCTTTACACTAGGCGAAAGATTGCTTCGTCGTGCCTCCTCGCAATGACGCTGAGGCCAAAAACCTTACACCGAAAAATAACTCGTCAATTCTTCCAAAGTTTCCTTAGAAGTCACCAAATCCTTTTCCACCACGCCTTTATTCAACGCAATAATCCTATCCGAGATCTCCACCGTATGCGACAAATCATGACTCGAAATCAAGATCGTCAAATCCTTTTTCTCCATCAATCCCCTGATCATATTCTTCAACCTGAACTGCGAACTAGGATCCAGATTCGCAAAAGGCTCATCCAAGATCAACAGTTCCGGTTTCCCGATCAATGCCCCAACAATCCCCACCTTCTTCTGATTCCCTTTCGACAGATCCCGTATAAACTTCTTCTTCCCCAAGATCTCCCCATTGAAAAATTCCTCATATGTTCCTACCTGCGCATCCACATCCTGTTTCGACAAACCCTGCAGGTCCCCCAGAAAATAAAAATATTCCTCCGCAGTCAAATACCCGATCAGAAAACTCTCATCCACAAAACATCCCGTAAAATCCTTCCATCGCTCACTCTCATTCACCTTCACCCCATTGATACTCACCTCTCCAGTTGAAGGTTGAATTAGATCCAACATCAAACTGAACAAGGTTGTTTTCCCAGCCCCATTATTCCCTACCAATCCTACACTCTCCCCTTTTTTGATATCCAAGCTCTCTACGCCCAACACCCTAACCCCATTATATACTTTTGATAAATTTTCTATATGTATCATCTTTACAATCTTTAAAATCCAATATAATTATAAAACCATTAATCCTTTTGCGTGAAGCCTTCCAGCATCACATAACGCTTCTCCACGTACATCTCCGCGATCCCTTTGATGATGACTTTCCGCAACAACAAGCCGATCAATCCTAAAGCGATCAATACCAGGTTAGCCGTATTCTGATCCTTTAGGAAAGAAACGCCGAACCAAATTAAGGTTGGAGCCACTAACAAAGGAATCCCCACCAACCACTGGGCCGCTCCGATTCCCTGATAATTGAAGGCACTACCGGCCGACAGATCGATCCGCTTTTTATTATAAGCCCCAAAAAACAATATCACCGGAACATTAACGCCCACGTTATAAATCGCACATGCAAAATTGGTATATACTTTATCCCAACCAAAATATAGATAAGGTGTACTCAAGACCATCAAAATCAATGCTGAACCATACATCAAAACTGCTTTCGATTCCAAATATTTTTCCATAGTGATTGGTCTTGTTCTTAATAAAGGAAAATAGGAACTGTCCCAAGCCGGAATATACTGTCCGAAATTGATGATAAAGATCCCGGTGATCATCACCCCTACAAACACCATCATGTTGCCCCCATCAAACTTAGGATTGGTATAGAAGAACAAGCCATAGGCCAGAAAGGCCAGGCTCAACCATAGTGCAGATTTGGTTCGTTTATTTCTCCAGATCAGTTTGAGGTCCAGTTGCAGGAAGGGTGCAAGCGCACCAAACCTACTAGTCCAACTCAGATCTGAAGCCCCGGAAAACCCTTGTTTTTCTTCCATATACGCATCCAGGTAGAGATTTTCCTTCAGATCCTTATAGGTTACCCAATAGGAAACAACCGCCAATAAGACTGGGATCAGGCAAAGGATAGGATATTGGAGTATCAAATCGAAAAAGGAGCCAAATAAATTACTGATGGAATAAATGGCAAAATATTCGATCGCATACAGTCCAAGGCAGATGACAATAAATGGGATCAGGGCTTTCAGGTTATTGGAAAATCTTTTCTGAACCCAAAAGATAAAAAAGTTGGAAGAATAAACTATTCCTGCTACAGCAATCAACCAGGCCAGCATCTGCAGCAAGCTGATACTTTGCATGTGGTAACTGTAAATGGCAAAAGGCACAGCTGTCACCAAGGTCAGGAAATTATAGAAGGAATAGCTGGTTTTTGCCAACAGAAAATGCAGGATATTCTTGCGGGTTATCCTTTTGGTGAGTAAGGGTTTGATGTCCATGACCGGAAGATTCTGCAGGAGAAACCGCATCACAAACTCCCCCACAAACCACAGCAACAAAAAACCATTCACCATTTTAATAGGCTGCTCACCGGGGTAAACCTCCTCCATGATCGGATATAAAGCAATCCCCAACCCCAAAAAGCTGACAAGAAAATAAACAGCCAAGAAGCCCAAGAATATTTTTACCCCCAAACCTCTACCCAAATTGGCAGATCGAAAAAAGGATTTCCATTCTAACTTCAATAAACGAAAAAACATAAGCGTAGGTTATTTAGTCAATATTTTATTTAAGATAGTTATTTTATAGAGTTAGTTCCTAATCTGGGACATATGTTACAAATAAACTTATTTAGTTCATGGTCTAAGTAGGGTAAAGGCGATATGTAAGTAGGATTTAAGTGTCTTTTAGCACTTACACCTCACTTACATCTCCCTTACACCTCACTATCAACTCGAAGCGATCTCGAAGACAATATTGGTAAATCTTTACCTATATCCAGCCGAATGAAAACAAAAAAATCCCGTTATGCTCGCACAACGGGATATACTTCAGGAAAATCCTTTTATAATTTCAGAATTACCTTTTTAAAAAGGTAATTCAGGATTAATCTTCCAATAAGAATGGGTAACGGTAATCCGTATCCGGATTGAATGTTTCTTTGATTGTTCTTGGAGAAACCCAACGTAATAGGTTGATCATGGAACCCGCTTTATCGTTTGTACCAGAACCTCTAGCACCACCGAATGGCTGCTGTCCTACTACTGCACCTGTACATTTATCATTGATGTAGAAGTTACCTGCTGCATTACGTAAATAATGAGTCGCTTCTTCAACTGCATAACGATCCTGCGCAATGATAGATCCTGTTAATGCATAGATCGAAGTAGTATCTACCAATTTCAAGGTATCTTCCCATTTTTTGTCATCATAAACGTAAATGGTCAATACTGGACCGAACAATTCTTCGCTCAATGTTTCGTAATCACCTTTTTTAGCGACAATAACCGTAGGGTTGATGAAGTATCCTTTAGATTTATCATAATCACCACCAATAACTACTTCCGCGTCTTTAGATTCTTTTGCACGGTCGATGTATTTTGTGATCTTATCAAACGCTTTCTCATCGATCACCGCATTGATGAAATTGCTGAAGTCTTCCGTTCCACCAATTCTGAAGGATTTGATGTCTCTTTCCATCATTTTCTTCAACTCTTTCCACAACGATTTCGGTACATAAGCACGAGAAGCCGCAGAACATTTTTGTCCTTGGTATTCAAAAGCACCACGAACCAATGCCGTGTTCAACACTTCGATATCCGCAGAAGGGTGAGCTAAGATAAAATCCTTACCACCTGTTTCACCAACAATACGTGGATAGGTTTTGTACAAGTGGATGTTCTCACCGATCGTTTTCCAAATGTCCTGGAATACGCCCGTAGAACCTGTAAAGTGGATACCAGCGAAATCAGGGTGTTTGAAGATTACATCTCCAGCATCCGGACCTGATACATAAACCAAGTTGATTACCCCATCAGGTACGCCCGCTTCTTTGAAGATCTGCATCAACACATTTGCCGAGTAGATCTGTGCATTGGATGGTTTCCAAACCACCACGTTACCCATCATCGCCGCACTAGTCGGTAAGTTACCTGCAATTGCAGTAAAGTTGAATGGCGTCAGCGCAAATACAAATCCTTCCAACGGACGTTGCTCTACCCTATTCCATACATTCTTCGGGCTGATCGGCGGTTGTTGCTGATAGATTTCCGACATGTATTTCACATTGAATCGCAAGAAATCAGCGATCTCACAGGCAGAGTCAATCTCCGCTTGGTAAGCGTTTTTAGATTGGCCTAACATCGTTGCCGCATTCAATTTGTAACGGTATTTGCTAGAGATCAATTCGGCAGCTTTCAAGAAGATCGCAGCACGTTGTTCCCATGGAAGGTTTTCCCAAGCCGATTTAGCAGCCAAAGCTGCATCAATTGCATCTTTTACATGCGCTTTTGTTCCTTGGTTATAATATCCCAACACATGTTTGTGATCGTGTGGAGGCGTTAATTTTACTTTTTTACTCGTAGTAACCTCTTCCGAACCAATATACATAGGTACATCAATTTCTGTTGCACGAGCGGCAGCGATAGCTTCTTTTAACAAGCTTCTTTCTTTACTTCCTGGAGCATAAGAATATACCGGCTCATTGGTTGGAGTAGGTACATTAAAGAATCCTTTTAACATAGTTCTATATCCTTTTTTATCTATTTATATTCTAAAAAAAATTTTTCGCACTAAGTTACGCATATTATCAGGCATTTATATAACATATTCGGACTTATCATTAACATATTTTAGCTAAAGAGGGCGGGATGAAAGCGCCCTCCTTAGCTAAAATATGTTAATGATAGATAATAGATGATAGATTTGAGATGATAGACCTTGGGTGTGTTAATAGGGTGAGGTAGTGGGGCGTGGTTGTGGAGCCGCGTCATTGCGAGGAACGAAGCAATCTTTCCGCATGTCATGCTGAGCGCAGTCGAAGCATCTACATTTGGTACCCGTTCAGATCCTTCGACGAAGATCAGGATGACAAAGTCCAAAGATTGCTTCGTCGTACCTCCTCGCAATGACGCAGTACCTCCTCGCAATGACGGGAAAGATGCAAAAAAAAAGCGGACAATATCTGTCCGCTTTACCATATCTATTAGCTAATGTCTATTATCTAATGTCTATCATCTAATATCTACGCAGCGAAGAAGTAATGCTGCGTGCGCAGCATTACTTCTTCGCTGCCGCGTAACGCTCTGCTAC
Source organism: Sphingobacterium tenebrionis (assembly GCF_037126265.1). Taxonomy (NCBI): domain Bacteria; kingdom Pseudomonadati; phylum Bacteroidota; class Sphingobacteriia; order Sphingobacteriales; family Sphingobacteriaceae; genus Sphingobacterium; species Sphingobacterium tenebrionis. The sequence goes on along the minus strand of NZ_JAYLLN010000002.1, from coordinate 76,310 downwards.
TGCATCCCAGTTCACAACATTGAAAATAGCATCAAGATAAGCTGGGCGTTTGTTCTGATATTTTAAGTAATAAGCATGTTCCCATACATCAATACCAAAGATTGGTGTACCTTGAACCTCTGCTACATCCATCAAAGGGTTATCTTGATTAGGCGTAGAAGTAACCGCTAATTTACCATCTTTACCAACGATCAACCAAGACCATCCAGAACCGAAACGGGTTGCACCAGCTTCTTGAAGTTTTTTCTTCAATTCATCAAATGAACCGAATGTTTCATTGATTGCATCGGCTAATTCACCAGTTGGTTCACCACCCGCGTTAGGACCTAAAACTGTCCAGAACAATTGGTGGTTAAAGTGACCACCACCGTTGTTACGAACAGCAGCTGGGTACTTAGAAATATTCGTGATGATATCCTCTAATGAAGCATTTTCCGCGTCTGTTCCTGCGATTGCTTTGTTTAAGTTATCTACGTATGCTTGGTGGTGACGGTCATGGTGAATTTCCATGGTTTCTGCGTCAATATGTGGTTCTAATGCGTTGTTAGCGTAGGGTAACGCTTCTAATTGAAATGCCATAATATTATTATTTTTGATGTTATTAATTTATGTACGAATATAACAATTAATGCCCGGTATAGTTTGCTTTCGGGCCTTAATTATTGGTCGATTCATCGTTTTTGACGAAAAAATGATGTCATCAATTCTGCACATTCTTTTTCCAGTACACCGGAAACAATGGTGGTCTTTGGATGGATGATTTTATCCTGAATAACGGAATACCCTCTTTTGATATCCTTGGCTCCATAGACAATTTTGCTGATCTGCGTCCAGTAACTGGCACCGGCACACATCACACAAGGTTCAATGGTGACATATAAGGTACAATCGCGCAGGTATTTTCCGCCCAGGAAATTGGCAGCAGCCGTAAAAGCCTGCATTTCGGCATGCGCCGTTACATCATTCAGTTTTTCGGTCAGGTTATATCCTTTACCAATGATCTTTCCATTGGCCACAACAATGGCACCTATTGGGATTTCATCCTCTTCGGCTGCCCGCTTGGCCAATTTTAGGGCTTCCATCATGTACTGTTCATCCACATTGGGAACAGCAGCTAAAGGATCATCTTCAAAATTATAGATCTTCATTATATTAATTTGGAGCCATTGGGAACAGGACGTTCGACAGTGGTTAGGATGATATCACCGTTTTCATCGGCAAAGCCGGTTACCAGGCATTCGGACATGAAGTTGGCAATTTGTTTCTTTGGAAAATTAACTACTGCCAGCACCTGTTTTCCAATCAGTTCTTCTTTGGAATAATGGGCAGTGATCTGCGCAGATGATTTCCTAATTCCGATTTCAGGCCCAAAATCTACCTCCAATTGGTAGGCTGGCTTTTTGGCTTTCGGAAAATCAAGGGCGCTCCTGATCGTTCCTACCCGTAAATCCACCTGTTCAAAATCCTCCCAGGAAATCAGTTTCTCCGACATCTTACAAGCGGTTGGAATCCAAGTCCACCATTTCTTTTGATAAGGTGAAAATGACGTAATCAATATTTCTATTAAGACGAACAGCCAGGCGTTTTAAAAGTTCATCCTCTTGACCATCCTGAAACTGCAGATCCTCTTCAGTTAAGGTATTATACTTTCTTTTTAATTTTAGTTTTAGAACTGGCCAATCTTTCGCCTGAATCTTGAAATTATACATGAGTTTAACGCTTATTTGATAAAATCTTACTACTTTAGTAATTGGAAATAGTAAATATATTAATTTTTTAATATGAAAAAAATCATACTAGGAGTTGCTGCATTGCTATTCTGTGTGCAGGCCAGTCAAGCTCAATTATTACCGAGCTTAAAGTTAGGTGTTAAAGGGGCATTGAATTTCTCAAGCCTAAAATCAGATGGAAAATGGTTAAACTCAGACACTAAGACCGGGTATCAGTTGGGTGTTTGGGGACGTGTTGGAGCAGCCGGATTCCATGTTCAACCGGAGCTGTATTATACCCAGAAAAAAGCAGGTTTTAAGGACCAAGAAAATAATGAAGAAGGGGAAGCTACATTAAAAAGCATGGATCTTCCGATTTTATTGGGAACCAAGATTGGATTAGGGCCTTTGGGCGTGCGTATTCAAGCTGGACCGGTATTTTCCTTTGCCCAAGATGGTAAAGTGGATTTCAACAGCGCAACAGATTTTGAGAACTACAAAAAATCTTCTACAGGAATCATCGGCGGTATTGGTGCAGATATCAAAAGCATCACGATCGACTTGCGTTATGAGCATGGATTGAACAACATCAGTCAAGAAAGCAATAGGAGCCAGAAGATCAGCATGTGGTCTATTGGTCTAGGATATTCCTTTTTATAGAAAAGGCTCAGGGCAGGTGTAGGCATAGCCCTTCATCACCTAAAAAAACAACAATGGCTAGATTTGTTATCAAATCTGGCCATTGTTGTTTATAAAACATTAGAACCATTCTAAATTAGTGGAAATTTGAACATAATTCCGTGTTATGTGTCACCAATTGAATAGATTTGCGAAACTAAATTAAATTCATAGTAATAATGAGTAAATCAAAGCCAGTATTAACATCTTCATTAGGGAAGAAACTAATCATGAGCTTGACAGGATTGTTCTTATGTACGTTCTTAATAGTCCATTTGATTGGTAACTTACAACTATTTAAAGATGACGGGGGATATGCGTTCAACAATTATGCATATTTCATGACCCACTTTACCCCAATTAAAGTAGTATCCTACTTACTTTACGCTTCTATTATCATCCACGCAGTTTATGCCTTGATCTTAACGCTTAAGAACAAGTCGGCACGTCCTATTGGTTACAACCAGTATGATGGCAAGGCAAATAGCGCTTGGAATTCTCGCAACATGGGAATCTTGGGTACTGTTCTATTAGTTTTCATTGTTACCCACATGCAAAACTTTTGGTACCAATACAAATTCGGTACGACTCCCTATGTGGAGTACCACACGGAATTGGCAACTGGAAACAGGGAGACCATCTTTGCTGAAAATGTACCTGCAGACTACACAGGTTATGTAACTTATGTAAACGATGGTATCGAAACGGTAAAATCTAAGGATCTTTACAAGCAGGTAGAAGTGACATTCCAGAACCCATTATTGGTAGGATTATATGTTTTAGGAATGGCAGCATTGTCTTTCCACTTGATCCATGGATTCCAATCGGCATTCCAAACGATCGGTTTCAACCATAGACGTTACAATGGAATCATCAGAGGCTTAGGCGTTTGGATCTTCGGTATCATCATCCCGATCCTATTCGCATCCATGCCATTGTATTTTTATTTTGTTAAATAGGTTATTTACAGATTCAGCTTTCGCGAGATCTACTAAATAAATAAGAGAATATGTTAGATTCAAAAGTACCTGCAGGCCCATTGGCCGAAAAATGGTCAAAACATAAATTTGATATGAAGCTGGTTAACCCGGCCAACAAACGTAAATTTACCATTATCGTTGTTGGTACCGGATTGGCTGGAGCTTCAGCTGCGGCTTCTTTAGCCGAACTAGGTTACAATGTAAAGACTTTCTGTTACCAAGATTCACCAAGACGTGCGCACTCTATTGCAGCGCAAGGTGGTATCAATGCAGCAAAAGATTACCAAAACGACGGTGACTCTGTTTTCCGTCTTTTCTACGATACGATCAAAGGTGGTGACTACCGTGCTCGTGAGGCAAACGTATACCGTTTGGCACAGGTATCTGTAAACATCATCGACCAATGTGTGGCTCAAGGTGTTCCTTTTGCCCGCGAATACGGAGGTTTATTGGATAACCGTTCCTTCGGTGGTGCGCAAGTATCCCGTACCTTCTACGCACGTGGTCAAACTGGACAACAATTATTGTTAGGCGCTTATTCTGCTTTGAACCGTCAGATCCAAAAAGGAAAAGTAGAATCCTACACACGCCATGAAATGTTGGACATCGTTAAAATCAATGGCGAAGCAAAAGGGATCATTACCCGTGACATGGTTACGGGAAAGATCGAATCCCATGCTGGACATGCGGTATTATTATGTACTGGTGGTTATGGAAACGTATTTTTCCTTTCAACCAATGCCATGGGCTGTAATGTTACAGCAGCTTGGAGAGCACACAAACGTGGTGCATTCTTCGCTAACCCATGTTATACACAAATCCACCCTACCTGTATCCCAGTAACGGGAGACCACCAATCAAAATTAACGTTGATGTCGGAGTCTCTACGTAACGACGGACGTGTATGGGTTCCAAAAACTATTGAACTTTCGGAAAAACTTCGCAAAGGCGAAATCAAACCTAAAGATATTAAAGAAGACGATCGCGATTACTTCTTGGAAAGAAAATACCCTTCCTTCGGTAACTTGGTACCACGTGACGTGGCATCTCGTAATGCGAAAGAAATGGTCGATGAAGGACGTGGTGTTGGTAAATCGGGTGTAGCGGTATTCTTGGATTTCGCGGATGCGATCAACCGTTTAGGTAAAGATACAGTAGAAGCGAAATATGGTAACTTGTTCGACATGTATTACCAAATCACCGACGAAAACCCTTATGAGCAACCAATGCGTATCTACCCTGCGGTACACTATACCATGGGCGGTGTTTGGGTTGACTATAACCTAATGACTACGGTTCCTGGTTTATACTGTTTGGGAGAAGCTAACTTCTCGGATCACGGCGCGAACCGCTTAGGTGCTTCGGCATTGATGCAAGGTCTTTCTGATGGTTACTTTGTAATCCCTTATACAGTTGGAGATTACTTAGCAAAAATCGGAAACTTCAATCCAGTTGACCACAATAATCCTGCTTTCGAGCAAACTCGTAAAGAGGTGGAGGATTATGTCAATAAACTATTATCCTTGAAGGGTAGTAAAACTGTAGATGATATCCACAAGAAATTAGGCCACATTATGTGGGAATACTGTGGAATGGCTCGTACAGCAGAAGGATTGACCAAAGCAAAAGGATTGATCCAGGAGCTACGCAAAGAGTTCTGGTCTGATGTATGTGTTCTTGGTAAGAACGAAGAGTTGAACATGTCCCTTGAAAAAGCGGGTCGTGTAGCTGACTTCTTGGAACTTGGAGAACTAATGGTTGTTGATGCCCTAGAACGTAATGAGTCTTGTGGTGGTCACTTCCGTTTGGAATCACAAACAGAAGACGGAGAGGCAAAACGTGACGATGAAAACTACGCATACGTAGCAGCTTGGGAATACAAAGGGGAAAACCAACCTGAAGTATTGCACAAGGAAGAGTTAGTATTCGAAAACGTTAAGTTAACACAAAGAAGTTATAAATAAGCGATAGGCGCGTCCTATTGTTACTCAATATTACAATTATGAGTGGACATTTAAATTTAACGCTAAAGATTTGGCGTCAAAAAAATACAAACGATAAAGGTCAATTCGTAACCGTTCAAGCGAAAGACATCGCAGATGATATGTCCTTCCTAGAAATGTTGGACGTGGTAAACGAAGATTTAACCCGCAAAGGCGAAGACCCTATATATTTCGACCACGACTGTCGCGAAGGTATCTGTGGAATGTGTTCCTTAGTGATCAACGGACGTCCGCATGGTCCTAAATACGGCATCACCACCTGTCAATTGCACATGCGTTCCTTCCATGATGGGCAAACTATCGTGATCGAGCCTTGGCGTGCAGCAGCTTTCCCAGTATTGAAAGATTTAGCGGTAGATAGAACATCATTTGACCGCATCCAACAAGCTGGTGGCTATGTAAACATCAATACTGGTGGTGCGCAAGATGCAAACAACATCCTAATTCCTAAACGTGTAGCAGACGAGGCTTTCGAATCGGCTACCTGTATCGGATGTGGTGCTTGTGTGGCGGCGTGTAAAAATGCTTCTGCGATGTTGTTCGTATCGGCAAAAATATCCCAATTCGCCTTGTTGCCACAAGGACAGACCGAACGTTATGAGCGTGCTCAGGCGATGGTTGACCAAATGGATGCTGAAGGCTTCGGTAACTGTACAAACACAGGAGCTTGTGAAGCGGAATGTCCAAAAGGTATCAAATTAACGAATATCGCAAGAATGAACCGTGAATACTTCACCGCGAAATTCTTCCGTCAAGAAGATGTTCACGCTTAGTTAAAACGGTACATCTTTATAAAGTCCTCGCAATAAATATTGCGAGGACTTTTTTATTAATTATATTTACGGTCAGATTATAGCTGAATGGGTAATAAAATACGGATTCTACTTTTGATTTTAACGGTTTCCTTCTTGGTAACCGCAATTACCATCAACAATATCGTCACCAAAGATGATATGTTGGAATTGGACACTCGAACGGTGGCCAACAACATTCACGATTATGAAGATATGGTGGATGATATTTTCAACGATGAAAATATCATGAAAGCCTTCTCCAATGTAGAACTCTATCCAAGCCAGGTATTGGAATTCACGGAAAAGCAGTCAGAAAAAAACCGCTTGTATTTTTACATCTACAAGGATAATAAACCAGTTTTTTGGAGCAATAACCATTACGTCCCAGTTACAGACAAAGGGCTTCAGACGGATGTGTCTTTTCACAAGGCCGATAATCGGGCATATGTGGTTAAGCGGAAGAAACTAAACGAACGTATGACCGTGCTGAGTTTAATTCCGGTGAACACCAATTTTCCCTTCAACAACGAATACCTCATCAATATATTTTCCACTAAATTGATCAGCACGAACAATTTGGAAGTGGCAGAATATAATGACAAAGAAACGGTCAAGAACATCTACAGTAAGAATGGATCCTATTTATTTTCCGTAAAACTGAAGGAAGGTAAACAGGACAACCTCTACATGACCATACAGTTCATCTGTTGGGTATTTGCTTCTATCTGTTTTATCATTCTTGTAAACAATATATGTCTGATGTTGGCGAAAAATGGTAGACCCTGGTTTTCCATCTTATTCTTTGCCATCACGCTAGCCTTAACAAGGGTGGTCGATCTGAACACGAACTGGTTGAGTGCGCAATCTTCCATGGGGCTTTTTGACCCAAAATATTATGCCTATAGTCCGATATTGCCGAACTTATGGGCATTCTTTATGACGACCATCAGTGTGGTCTGGTTGGTATTCTACATCCGTTCCATCCAACCTTACCTCAAGATCCCTTTACGGAAATTATCGCCCTACTTGATCAATACCTTGGCATTGCTGGGTATCCTGAGCATTTATATCATCAGTAATCTGTTGTTCTTTCACCTTTCAACGTTGATTACCAATAGTTCGGCCGTAACTTTAGACCTGACGAATCTATTATCCTTTAGTCAGTATAGCTGGTTGAATATCCTGATCATGTGTATCAACATGGTCATCCTTTTATATTTTATTGATTCTATTGTTGGGATTATAAAATCCATACTGCCCAATACAACCTCCTTTCTGAACATACAATTGATCGCCTTGGTATCAGCCATTATCATCAATGCGTTGATTATTGGGGAGAACACCTTTTTCAACATCTTTTTGGCAGGTGTGATTATGTTACGGGCCTATAGTAAGGTTCGCGTAAGCCTCACCATGTCTACCTTTATCCTTACCTTGGTATTCTTGGCCTTCATGACGACTTCGGTCTATATGCGGAGCTTACATGATAAGATGGAGCGGGAGATGAGAATCACGCTGAACCAATTAGAAGCCGAGGATGACCTGAACGCCACCGCATTGTTTGTGGATATGGAGCAAAGGATAATTCAGGATAATCAACTGAGAAAGTCCTTGACCTATATGCTCCAACAGCAGGATAGGGAAATCCTGAATACAACTAGCATTAATAATTACCTTAAGGCAAATTATTTCAGTGGCTACCTTTCCAAGTTTGAATTCAATTCCTTCTTCTACCTGAATAATGTGCCATTGGAGAATTATCCGAACGATAAGATTGAGGAATATCGGGAAAAGGTAATCAACAAATCGACCAAGGTTCCCCAAACCGAGCATTTTTATCGTTTACGGAGTGAACTGGGGACACATGAATATTTTCTTCAGTTTGATATCCCATTGGAAGGAAGGGAAGATGAAACGGTTCAGGTCTTTTTGAACTTCAAGAATAGAGCATTCGGAACTGCCCTACCCTATCCTGAGATCCTTGTTGACAGCAAGATCGAATTCATTCGAAATTACCATATCAATTCCTCCTCCTTTGCGCTTTACCGGGATGGTAATCTTTTGACCCAGAATGGTTCTTTTACCTATCCGAATAAAGACACAAACTTTGGCGGAGAAATCCAACAATACGAGAATATCGAGGATTTCAATGGCTATTTCCATGTGGTCTATAAACCCGACCAGCATTCTACTTTGGTAGTCAGTTCACCATTGATGACCTTCTGGCAATCGGTGGCTATTTTTTCTTTCCTTTTTCTGTCCTTGTACATCTTTTTCCTTTTGTTCAATACGGTTCGGTATATTACTTCCACGATTGCCCAAAAATCGTTCAACTTTTTAAGTATAAAGTACCATTTCAAATTGATCATCAACAGGATACAGTACAGTACCAGGATTCAAACGATGATTGTTGGTGTGGTGATTTTTGCCGTTGTCATCTCGGGATTTATTTCCTTTATCAGTATCAATAGGCAATTTGAAAAATCGAAGATCCAACAGCGGCAGGCCTATATCTTAGATGTGGTCAAGAAAATCGAAAACAGATTGGAAACAACCTGGGAAGATTCGGAGGCCCAAATCCGAGAGATTGTAAGACAACTATCGGAGACCACGGTTACCGATTTCAACCTATATGACAAGAACGGGAAGTTACAATTTACGACCCAATCACGGATCTACGACACCAACCTACTTTCCAACTTCATGAATCCATTGGCGTTCAATGCACTCAATGTAGCCAAGAAAACAGATGCCTATATTCCTGAACGGATAGTACGGTTCAACTACAACGCCAGTTATGCTACCATCAGGAACAACGACTTTAACACGTTAGTGTTTTTGAGCATTCCATATTTCACCTCTCAGGAGGAAGAAAATAGGAGTCAGAACCTGTTATTGAATACCTTATTGAATATCTATACCATCATTGTATTGGGGATGGGTTTTGTGACGGTATTGGTTGCCAATTCCATTACCAAACCATTGAGTTTAATCGGACGAAAATTGTCGGAGACTATTTTCAGTAACAAGCCCAATGAACCACTATATTGGGAGCGGGACGATGAAATTGGTGCATTGGTGAAGGAATATAACTTCATGATCGTGAAGTTAGAGGAGAATGCGAAACAACTGAAGAACACAGAGCGGGAATATGCCTGGAGAGAAATGGCCAGACAGATTGCACATGAGATCAAGAATCCGTTGACACCGATGAAATTAGGAATTCAGATGCTTTCGAGGAGCTATAGTGAAAATGACCCTCGATTTGAAGAAAGGTTCCATAAGTTTTCCAATTCCTTTATTGAGCAGATCAATAGTTTATCGCGGATTGCGACAGAGTTTTCGAATTTCGCGAAACTTCCGGATACGGAATTAGCTAAGATCAATATCATTGAGAAGATCAATAAGTCTGCGAATGTTTTCCATAATAGCCATAATACGTACATTAAGGTAATCAATAATACGGAAGATGAGCATATCTGGGTATATGGGGATAGGGATCAATTATTGAGGACCTTTAATAATTTAATTAAAAACTCCATTGAGGCATCTATTACGAGGAAGAAACATTTGATCAGTATTATTCTGGAATATCCTGATCAGGAACATGTGAAGATTACGGTAAAGGATAATGGAATGGGTATTCCGGCGGAGGTATTACCAAAGATTTTCCAACCTAATTTTACAACGAAAAGTTCCGGAACGGGATTGGGATTGGCATTTGTGAAGAAAACGGTGGAGTCTATGAAAGGGGATATTACGTTTAAGACTTTTGAAGGGATAGGAACTACTTTTACGATTGTCCTGCCTTTGTTCAAGGACTCGGATATGGAGTAAAATTCGGGATAGCGCGGAGGAATTGTGAAAGTTTACGTCATTGCGAGGAGGCACGACGAAGCAATCTTTTCACTAATCGAAAGATTGCTTCGTTCCTCGCAATGACGGGCCGTTCCTCGCAATGACGGGAAATCAATTAATTATATCCTTCGTTCTGCCCCAGCTCAGGGTTTACCGATCGCTCTCCATATGGAACTGGATAAACCAATTTTGGTGAATTATAAGGCAAAGTCCCTATATTCCTTTTTGTTCTTTTCAGGTCATGCAATCTATACCCTTCAAAAGCCAGTTCAAAAGTTCTTTCCTGCAGCACATCCTCCAAGGTAACCGCGGCCAAATCATCTAATCCTGCGCGTTTCCGTAGCAGATTAATATCATCCAGCGGAGCTGCCCCAACACTACTATTCAACCTTACGTTACATTCCGCACGGGTTAGATACAGTTCCGTCAACCTCACGATAGGGATATTATCAAAATACCCATACCATTTCTTCGTAAACCACCCTGATTTCGCGCCATTTCCATCATAGATCATTTCGGTCCTTCTCTTATCCGCAGGATCGTAGGTCTCATAAAAGGCGTCCTGGATATTCAAATCCCCACGTCCAACCAAACCGCCGGTATTATTCACATAAGAGGCGAAAAAAGTAGTAAGTCCATCATTGGAGGTTCCAGCATTACTCTGTTCATTCTGACGAATTTCAAATACCCCTTCCGAAGAATTCTTCACTCGGAATGGGGCTTCGAGATTATCTGTTAATGTATAATCCCCACTACTGATAACATCATTCGCTTGGGTCAATGCTTTTCCATAATCCTGTTGTTGTAGATATAATCTCGCCAACATGCCTTTTGCTGCATAAAGATCAGCTGGAGAATCGCCTAACATGCCTATAGCAGCGGTCAGATCATTTTCAGCCTGTTTATAGACATCGGCCACTGAACTTCTGGTTGCTCCATATTGTAGATCAGGAAAGTTTTTGACGGATTTTAGAAATATAGGCACGGAAGGGGTACTATTGGCACCACCAGCTTCATAAGGCAATCCATATAACCTGACCAATTCAAAATACATGATTCCACGTACAAATAGGGCCTTACCATTGATAATGGATTTTTGAGTAGGGTCGCTAACCACTCCCAAAGCTTCAATGACGGTATTACAGGCATTGATGGCGCGATAAGCATCGGTCCATGTACGGGCTACATCCGCATTGGTCGAAATGATGTTCTGTGAAGCAATCTGCCTGAAGGTTCCAAAAGAGCCTGTCCATTGCACATAGCCTGGGCTGGCATAGATTTCAGGTACCATCACTAAATTTGTTCCGTATAAAGAGCCCCTAGCAATAATGGTGTAAGCACCAACCACGGCATTATTTACGTCATTGGCAGTTTCTAATGCTTCATCTGTAGGGATTTCACTATGTGGGGCCAAATCCAACTTCTTCCCACATGATGATAAAGTCAATGCAAGGGCAAGAAAGGAATATGATAATATGTGTTTCGTTTTCATAATAATAACTGTTAAGGGTTAGAAGCCGACATTAATACCAAAAGTGATGGTCTTAGGCTGCGGAGGGGTATAGAAATCAGTTCCCAATTGATAATTACCAGCGAAGGTGGTATTGATCTCTGGATCATAACCATCGTATTTGGTAAAGGTCAATAAGTTGGTTGCCGAAACATATAGTCTTGTTCTTTGCATTCCGTACCTGGTCGAGAAGTCTTTTGGAAGATTATAGCTTAACACCACATTTTTCATGCGGAAATAAGAGCCGTCCTGGATATATCTGGAAGAAGGATTTGTTCCGTTTTCTTCGTAGAACCTTGGTTGAGGAATATCGGTATCGGTATTTGTAGGCGTCCAATAATTCATCTGACTGCTGTATTGGTTATCAAAGAAATCACCATTGGTAGCTTGGAATCCACCGGCAGCATTGTAGACCTTATTACCGGAAACAAATTGCGTTTGGATATCCAACTCTAGGCCTTTATAGGCAAATTTATTCCCAAGACCACCATAGAATTTAGCGTGCGGATTACCCAAATGCTGATTTTCAGCTTCGGAGAAATCATTGGTCGTTTCGGTACGGCTGGCATCCTTATAGTATAAAGCATCTCCATTGGCTGGATCGACACCGGCATAAGCCACCCCATAGAACACACCAAATGGTTGACCTTCTTCCACACGGCCTAAATAACGCCCTCCTGGATAAATCGGCTGGCCATCGTTCAACTTCAATACTTTGTTTTTATTGAAGGAAATATTAAAGGAAGTAGACCATTGGAAATCACCTACTAAGTTTTTACTGTTTAAAGTAATCTCATAACCCTTGTTTTCCATATCGCCAATGTTGCGGAAAACACTGCTGTAACCATTAACAGATTCAATTGGCACATTTAAAAGTAGGTCTGTAGTTTTTTTATGGTAGTATTCCAAGGTTCCGGAGATCCTATCCTGGAAAAGGCCAAAATCAAATCCAAAATTGCTTGCAGCGGTTGTTTCCCAGGTCAGATCTTCATCACCGATCTGAAAAGGGATAGTTCCTGGAATACCGGCATAGTTTGCACCTCCATAAAGTGATCTCCAACGATAATTCCCAATTTCTGCATTTCCGGTCTTACCATAACTTGCTCTCAATTTCAAGAAGTTTAAGGTTCCATTATCTTTCAGGAAATCTTCTTCCGAAATGGTCCATCCCAAACCGACTGCCGGGAAGACACCGTATTGTTCATTTGCCCCAAACCGTGAAGATCCATCCATCCGAACGGAAGCATCGATCATGTAGCGATCCATGAGTTTATAATTCGCTCTTGCCAAATAGGACAGAAAGGAAAAATCTGAAGCGGACGCACTAGCATTCGATTTAATGGCCGCACTGACAACCTTCTTGAATTTATCGGATGGCATGCCATTACCCTCGGCTGAGGTATATCTAAACTGTCCCTGTTGGTAAGACATACCTCCCATTAAGGAGAAGTTATGTATATCGTTGAATGTCTTGGAATAGGTCAGGGTATTGTTCGTGTTGAAATTGATGGATCTAGCCTGGTAGCTGTAGGCATATCCCCCTACATCTCCCCCATCTTGGGTTCTGGTCCCTAAAAACAATTCTTCTTCCAGGTTCTGGAAATCCATACCGTATTCACTGCGGAATACCAAATCAGGTGTAATCCTTGCACTGGCATAAGCCGTTCCGAAAGTACGGTAGGTATTGGACAAGTTATTTCCATTTTCCAGGTTGATCAAGTTATTGTAATACACCGTATAACGATTCAATTGACCATCGGCATCACGGATCGGTTGGATTGGTGGCAGGGCATTTAATTGTAATGGATTGGCAAAAGCATTATCACTGTTGACCCGGTAGTTATCAATTTTATTGATATTGATGGAACCACCGATTTCCAGCCAATTATTTGCACTGTGGTCTAGGCCTATCCTACCAGACGTTCTAAAAAATCTATTGCCCACCACAATACCTTTATTATCATTGTAGCTTCCTGAGGCTATGAAACGGGTTTTACTATCCCCACCAGAAACTGTGGCTGAGATTTGTTGGATGTTTCCGCGTTGAAGACCTTCATTCACCCAATTGGAGTTGAAGTTCTCATCCCAATCCGTAGTTCCGGTCCAATCTTCCCAGAACTCGCTCATATTTGCATAACCATCCACCGGATCAATATATCCCGCATTGGTTACTGCTTCAGTCAATAATTGGCGGTATTGATCGGCATTTAGGAAGTCACCCTTTTTGGTCGGGTCGCTGTAGCCGGCAAAATAACCAAGGTCTATATTCGTGCGACCTGCTTTCCCTTTTTTGGTTGTGATCAACACGACACCATTGGATGCTCTAGCGCCATAGATAGCGGCAGAAGCGGCATCTTTTAACACCTCCATGGATTCGATATCATCTGGGCTGATAGCAGCCAAGGGATTGTCTGGCTCATCATAGGTTCCCATATCGGTCGTAATGATCGGCACCCCATCAATAACGAATAAGGGTTGGTTTCCTGCCGAAATTGAAGAGGTACCACGGACCCTGATCTGTAAGGCCTGGCCTAATTTACCACTACTGCTATTGATGAATACACCCGAGGCACGGCCTTGAAGCGCACTTTCAACCGTTTGAAGTGGTACACTTTCCAAGTCGGACATTTTCACGGAGGCGACAGATCCGGTCATGTCCTTTTTTACTTGTGTACCGTATCCTACAACAACAACTTCTTCCAAATCGGCGGCAGAAGGTGTGAGCGAAATGTTGATATTGGATTGTCCGGTTAATTTAACTAGCTGAGAAGCATATCCTAAATAGGAAAAATGCAATGCGGTAGCAGCTTGGTTGATTTCGATTTGGTATTCCCCATTTCCATCTGTCTGCGCAGCATAGTTGGTTCCTACCCCTTTGATGGTTACTCCTGCAATGGGCTTATTGCTCACGGCATCTGTAACTTTTCCCGAGATGCTCCGATTCTGTGCAAATACCTGAATACTCGCCAGAAGAGCCATCGTGAAAAACAGTAGCTTTCTTTTCATAATTTGTTTGTTTGTTATTGATTAGTTTGCAGCCTAATAATTGGGGTTATTAGGCGACTTGTTAGGTGTAAGTTAGGAAATTATGAGTTAATTATTATTATAATACAATAAATATTTTCATATTTATTTAATATGGTTGGGGAGTGGGATTTTAGGGGGGGGTCCGCGTCATTGCGAGGAGGCACGACGAAGCAACCACAGCGTCATTGCGAGGAGGCACGACGAAGCAACCTTCCCTCATGTCATTCTGAGTGTACCATGTCATGCTGAGCGTAGTCGAAGCATCTGTTCGTATGCAACCGTACAGATCCTTCGACGATGCTCAGGATGACAAAGTCCAAAGATTGCTTCGTTCCTCGCAATGACGTAGAGTTCCCCGCAATGACGTAGAGTTCCTCGCAACGACGCGATTATACACCCGCAATGACACGATGCGGAGAAATCCTTAAAAACTATGGAGTAGTATTAGCGACCGGCAAGACCTTGCCATTAAAATATTTATTACCGTTCTGCGCAAACTCCGCAACATATCTTCCCATCTCAAAGGCTAATGTACCTGCTTCAACACCCGGAAACGCAGCCTCAAACATCTCTGTCTGCGACGATCCTAAGGCAAGACAATTAACCTGGATATTCCTATCCTTAAATTCCTCCGCTAAACACTCCGTCAAAATCGACAAAGCGCCTTTACTGGAAGAATACGCAGAAAGACCGGGGAATTTGGAAGACCCCTGAAAACCACCCATACTGGAAATATTCACGATATGCCCACCATTCGTCATCAGAGGCACGATATGCCTGATCATATTCACATGTCCGATCAGATTGGACTGCAGCATCTGTGCAAAATCCTCCGCAGTAGATTCCAAAAATGGCTTATTGATCAATGCTCCGGCATTGTTGATCAGGATATCCACCGTACCGAATTTTGATTGGATAAATGGCACTAAAGAATCCGGATAATTATCATATACAATATCAAATTGGGCAGGATACAATTTCCCACCATCATGATTCAACGAGCTTGCAATTTCATGTAATTTTCGAAGTTTATCTGCTGATCTTGCCAACGCAATAACCTGATGATCCTTATTTGCAGTTAAATCCAGCACAGCTTCAAAACCAATCCCGCTGCTTGCTCCTGTGATAACAATATTTGCCATTATTCTTCTTCTTTATCGATTTCTGCCTCTACTTCTTTAGCCGATGGTAAGCGATCTGCCCCTAAGCGTTGAGGTCTAAAAATATAATAGATCCCACTTAATGCAACGATCAAGGAGATGATATAAAATGTCATGGAAATGATTAAAGAGAAATGCTTATCAAGCATTAAATAGTTAGCTAGGTATACCATTGCTGAATCCCGAACCCCTGCAGCTCCTCCGATGGATGGTATAATAGCCGTCAGAGAGGTCACCATAAATATGAATATGTAGGGCGAAAACTTATCGTCAAATCCGATGGAGTATAAGATACAGATGGCGGCTATGGCCTGAAAACCCTGAACAAATAATGCCTTGAGATGCGTGATCACAAAGTTTGCTAGAAATTCCTTGAAGAATAAACGGAGCACATAGAGGTAACTTAACGTTCCGATGAGCAATACCGCAATAGTAACCGAATTAGGAATAGCAAAACGCGGCATAAAAATAATTAGTGCTCCTGAGACAATCCCTAATGCCCAAAGACCACTCAATCGATCAAAAAACACAGCCCCCAATACTTTCTTCCTCGATATATTAAAATTCTTCTTGATAAAAAAGATCTTATAGCCATCGCCTCCAATTCCACCAGGCAAAAAGAAATTATATAATAGGCCTAATAAATACAAACGGAAATTATAACGCTCTGGTAGATTCAACCCAATCGCCTTAAAGAAAGAATTTAACCGGGATGACGCAATAACGATGGAAATAAAATAGAAAATTAGCGCCAAGAGCAGGTACAAAGGATTACTGGAAAGCAACGCTTCCTTTACCTCCTGGATATCTTTTGGATCCAATTTGCTGAACAACCAGTAAAAAGCACCCACAGTAATGAGTACTTTCAGCAAATTTTTACTAATGGCCCAAATCTTTGTTTTATCCATTTTAAAATATTTTTTTAAAGCATCGGATAGATGCGGGAATAGAGCATGATCAAATAAAAAAGCAGAAAAGCTCCGCTCAAACTAAAAAGCCAGTTGATATCTGTTTTCCTATATTTTTCTCTTAACATAATGAACATCAGCAACAAGAAGATGACAAATAATGTTATAGGTGCAAATATAGCCCATTTATGGGGAAAAAAGAGGGAGACCTTATCGAGTAAATTAGCATCTTTGCTGAAGCTGAAAGCGATTCCAAAGAGGAGAACAATTAAGATAAATCTTAGAATAGCCTTGGCAACAATTTTGCTTATGGTATGATTTTTGGATGTTTTGTTCATCAAAATTTCAAACGTTATTTTGCTACGAATATACATTTAATATACTATTTTAAACTTTGTAATATGCACAAACGTATTTTTTCATTTTTAACCCTGTTAACCTGTGTGTTAATCTTGGGTAGTTGTGGAGCCCAGAAAAAGGGTGGTACAGGCGCCGGCACTGAAGTATCAGGACAAGGACCTACAGCATCGCAATGGCGTTCAGGAGTAAAAGGAAAATGGGTTTTAAATTCCGTTACTCGGGAGAACATTCCAAGTTCTTATACCATTAAGAACATTTTTGATGAGGCACCAGTAGATTGTTTCATTGGATCGATCTGGGATTTGCCAGGAGGAAACCAACGCGGAACCATCACGTTCAATGCGGAAGGTAATCTTTGTGCCAATGGTGCGGTTCGTACCATCGTTTGGTCTATCTTCAACCCAGGCAAAACAGGTGGACAACCATCTTTCCAATTCAAGAAATTGTATGCTGGAGATAAGGCTGCCAACGTAACAAGTGGATACCGTTTGGATCTATCCTACGCTGATGAAAACGGTTTGGAAATGCGTATGCCGATTCCATTGGACAATGGACAAGGTACCTTATTATTTAAATTTAGTCGCGTGGCGAACTAAGTTTTCCTAAAATATTTGAAAAAGCCGCGGAGAAATCTGTGGCTTTATTTTTTATATATCAATCGTTTGCTGTTTATTTGCAATATATTTGTCGGATATTAACAGTAGAATGAGTCAAGAGAATCAAAAAGTAGCGCTGATTACCGGTATTACTGGTCAGGATGGTGCTTATTTAGCTGAGTTTTTACTAAAAAAAGGTTATATCGTTCATGGGTTGAAAAGAAGAAGTTCTTCTTTCAATACCGATCGGATTGACCATCTATACCAGGACCCGCATCAATTGGGTCGTAATTTCGTGCTTCATTATGGCGATCTAACCGATTCTACCAACCTGATCCGCATTATTCAAGAAACCAGACCACACGAGATCTATAACCTGGCCGCACAATCGCATGTTAAGGTTAGTTTCGACACCCCAGAATATACAGCTAACGCTGATGGCTTGGGGACCCTTCGGATTTTAGAGGCGGTTCGTTTATTAGGACTGGTTGAACATTGCCGGATCTATCAAGCATCTACTTCTGAGCTATATGGCTTGGTGCAACAAGTGCCGCAGAGTGAGACAACGCCATTCTATCCGCGTAGCCCTTATGCGGTAGCCAAACTATATGGCTACTGGATTACGGTCAACTATCGCGAGGCTTATAACATGTATGCTTGTAATGGTATATTATTCAACCATGAAAGCCCTGTACGTGGGGAAACCTTTGTGACCCGAAAAATCACAAGAGCAGCTGCGAAGATCGTTTTAGGCTTACAGGATAAATTATTCCTTGGAAACCTTTCTGCGCAACGCGATTGGGGACATGCGAAAGATTATGTGGAAGCTATGTGGCTTATCCTTCAGCAGGAAATTGCCGAAGACTTTGTCATTGCTACTGGTATCACTACCACGGTAAGGGAATTTGTGCGGATGGCCTTTGCAGAGCTAGGTGTAGAAGTGGAATTTTCTGGAAAAGCAGAAGCGGAAAAAGGTGTTATCATCGATCGCAACGACGAGAAATTGAAAGCATTGGGCCTAGACCCAGAAAAAATAAAATTAGGTCAGACCGTTGTCAAGGTAGATGCTCGATATTACCGACCAACGGAAGTAGATTTATTGATCGGCGATCCTACAAAAGCCAATCAAAAATTAGGATGGAAACCCAAATACAGCTTGGAAATGCTGGTAAATGAGATGGTCCTATCTGATCTTAAGCTCATGCAAAAGGAGGAATACCTTAAAGCAGGCGGCTTTGATACCCTAAATTATTTTGAGTAACAGCATTTGGAACAATATTTGCTTTCAAACTTTATTATTTATTAGGAATCATTTTTGCATTTATGTTTGTCCTGTAAAGGATCCACATAAATATCAGCGTTAATTAATATGAAAACTGAGGAACATAAAGTAAACAGCCAGAATTCGGTTGATGATCCCGTTGGAAAGAGAGATAATTCAAAGGTTTACTTTTTTATTATTGCTATTGCAGCTTTGCTAGCTACAAACATATATTTTTACGTAAAGTTTAAATCCTCAGGAGAAAAGCTTTATACAGTAACCCTTCAAAAAGAGAATCTACAAACGGAGATAGACCGCATCGAAGCGGAATTGGACAACCTGAAGGCTCAAGATTTTGAGAGCAGTGAGGCTTTGATCAATGCAGAGAAAACTGCCCGCATTAAAATTGAGGAATTACGTACGGCATTGGAAAAAGGCGAAGTAACGGATGTTCAGGTGGAACGCGCGAAACAGGATGTTGCACGATTGAAGGATCAGGTATCCAAAATGAAGGATGAAGTTACTGGGCTCAAGATAAAAAATGAATTATTAGCAGAATCCAACCTGCAATTGAAGGAGGAATCTGAAATTAATAAAACAAGGGCAAATACGCTTAGCACCGAAAAGAGACAGCTAACGGACAAGATCTCCAAAGCTTCTAACCTAAAGGTTTCCAACATTCATATTGCGGGAGTGGAAATGAAGAAAAGTGGTGATGTGGAATTGGAGACGAAAGCAAAACGTATCGATAAGATGCATATCAACTTTACCATTGCGGATAATCCATTGGCCGAAACAGGCAAAAAAGATATCTATGTACGTATCATCAATCCAAAAGGAAATTTGATTGCTGATTCTGAAGATCTTTTCTATGTACATGGTGAGAAATTGCAATATACTTTCAAACAAGCGATCAATTTTTCAAATAATGGCCAAGAATATCAAATGGCTTGGTCTGATCAGGACCATAAATTTGAAAAAGGCGCTTATACCATTTTGCTGTATGCAGACAACTCCATCATGGGGCGCTCTTCCATTGTATTCAAATAATTAAATAGGATATATAAAAAAAGGGGAACATGTTAGCATGTTCCCCTTTTTTTATAGGCTGATCCCTTATAAGGCCTTTATCCAATTGGCGATATCTTTCATCAGCTCCGGATCTAAACTGATAGGGATCTCTGGATATTCTCCGATTCCACCGGTTTTAGCGGGTTGCATCAAATGGTTCAGGTTGGGGTACAACTTTATTTCATTCTTCGGTTGCTTTGCCAGATTATCGGTTAAACTTTCCAAGTTCTCGGTGGAGTTGACTTGAACATCTTTTCCTCCATATGCTGCAAAAACAGGAACTTTAATCTTACGGATAAATGTAGTAGGATCTATCTTTAAGAAATACCTGTACCATGGTGTAATGAGCACGGCAATCTGATCAGCAAAATCAGCTTCTTGGCTACCTGGGATAACTTTCATGTTAGTCATAATAGCTTCAAAAGCCTTCTCTGTGGATAGATTACTTTTAGAAATCTCATAATTCCGTTTGATCATCGCCAATTGTTTGGTATCGATCGTTGTACCACTATTTTTGGCCAAGGCTTCGTTCTGGAGGATCATCAAGGAATCGATACGAATAGCTGGACCAGCTAAGGAAACAATATAATCCAAACCGGCAATTCGTTGTCCTGCCAATAAAAAGGCAATGAGTCCGCCTTCACTATGACCGATAATACCCACTTTTTTAGGGTCTACATTCGATTGTGTCCTTAAGTATTTGATGGCCGCCAAGGCATCTTTGCCTAAATCTGCGGAGGTAGCAGTCTTAAAATCCCCCTCCGATTTGCCAACCCCTCGTTCATCGTATCGCAATACCACTATCCCCTGCTTGGTCAAATAATCTGCCAACACCTTAAAAGGCTCATGCCCATACATGGCCGAATTCCTATCAAGAGGTCCTGAACCATTGACCAAAACTACCGCTGGATACCTTCCTTCCCCTTTCGGTTTGGTGATGGTGCCAGCAAATTTGATCTTCTCGGCAGTATTGGAAAAATGGACATCCAAGGTGTCGTAACTATAAGGTGGGTTTACTTTTTGCGATCGCACCTTAGGAAAATCCGTAACAATTGTTGCGGGATCTTTTTTAAGCATCCGCATAGGTGCTTTCAAACCACCCTGTTGGATAATGCCATCAATAGCCTGTTTGTCGGGACTTAGCCTACCGGAATACTTGAGGCCGATCATTTTCATTTCAATAAAAATAGAATCTGCACTCGCTTTGATGCTCGATAAAGGTGCCTTTTGTTTCGACTGTTTCGGACTTTGCATGGTACCCTTCCATTCGCCATCATATTTCAGTTCAAAAACCAAGGGGAGTTCCATGCCCTGAATTTCCAAACTTCCCTCCCAAGTGCCTTCGAACGATTGTCCAAAACTTAAGCTGCATCCGAACAGCGTAAATAGTATAAATAAATATTTCTTCATTTTTAATTGATATAAGGTCGTGTGATCCATAATAACGCATCCAATAAAAGAGTCATCAGTATAATGATGATTCCATGATATCCCTTTTTGCTATTCATGGCAATTTTCATACCCTGAACCAGCAAAAAGAAAAAGAACAATATAAAAACCAAGGCCAGTATCGCAGCAAACGATAACCATACCAATTGATTTAACATCCCTTCATCGGGTTTGATAGTTCCATTTACCATCGAAGGAATAATTGCTTGCGTTGTTTCTTTTAACATGGGATTGAAAAGAGCAAGCGCTATACATACTAGATTGGCCTGCGCAATTAACACCACGGTTAATACGTCGATAAACCTTGATTTGGCATATATTAGCCGTGCAAGGAAAAACATCAGCAGGCTGAGGGAAGCTGTATTGATCAAATTATTGATGAGAACTTTCCAAAACTCCTTATATGTTGCCATGTGCATCTGAATGATTCCATCGGAAATAAATTCCCATTGATAGCCTAGAAAGCATAATATTAAAAAGGAGCAACTGCCAAGAATCAGCAAAAAATTGCTGGTATTGTTTTCAAATGGGTAAAATATTTTTGATATCAAATTGGTTTTCATTTTCCTTAATCTTTAAGTAATTTAATTTTGTCAATGAGTTCATCCAGTTTGTTCCGAACAGTAGGATAGCTCTTCCCCATTTTATTGGCCATTTCTTTAAGGCTTCCAGAGTCGAGCAAGAACTGCATGATAAAATCCTGTTCATCAGGTTCCAGTTTGAGGAACAGGGGCAATCCAAATTTTCCAGCTACTTCGGTATGGCAGGATTCGCAATGAAGCTTTACAACGGTCATTTCATGGTTACATGCGGGGCAATGCAGTGGAAATTTCATATTTTCACATTTAATTTTAAT
The DNA here is from genome assembly GCF_037126265.1 of Sphingobacterium tenebrionis. NCBI lineage: Bacteria > Pseudomonadati > Bacteroidota > Sphingobacteriia > Sphingobacteriales > Sphingobacteriaceae > Sphingobacterium > Sphingobacterium tenebrionis. The sequence goes on along the minus strand of NZ_JAYLLN010000002.1, from coordinate 54,090 downwards.
AAAATTAAAAATTGATTTAATAAAATTCAAATTTAATTGAATATTATTTTGTTTTTAAAACATTAAACAATGCATAATATTCAATTATGTATATTTGCTCAATTTTAATTTGATTATGAGAAAAGTATTAGGATATATCCTAACCCCTATATTTTATTTGTCATTTGCACTTTCATTATTGATATTCCATCCTATTCAATGGTTATGTTTAAAATTGGGTGGTTATAGTGCTCATAAAAAAAGTGTTGATATCCTTAATGGTCTATTGGTAGCCTGTAATTATACCTTATTCAATAGAACAGAATTTATCGACAATAAAAACCTGCCTACAGGTAGACCTATCATTTTTATTGCGAATCACCAAAGTACCTACGATATTCCACCTTTGATTTTCTTTTTGAGAAGGTTTCATGGCAAATTCATCAGCAAATTGGAACTGATGACGGCCAATATCCCCAGCATCTCTTTTAACCTAAAACATGGAGGAGCCGCAAACATCGACCGTAAGGATCCCAAACAATCTATTGCGGAGATATTAAAGCTTGCTAATAACATGAAACAACATAACTGGTCGGCATTTATATTTCCGGAGGGTACCAGGACGAAAACGGGTAAAATGAAAGCTTTCTCGGTGGGAGGAATAGCCACCTTGTTAAAGAAAAACCCAGATGCCTTGGTAGTACCTATTGCGATCAATGGATCCTATAAAATGGTGCAGTGGGGTTCATTTCCATTACGCCCGTTCACCCATATGACTTGGGAAGTACTCGATCCTATCCCTACGGAAGGATTAAGCTTGGAAGAAGTGGTGAAAAAGGCAGAAGAGGCAATCCGGGCAAAAGTAAAAGAAGAAAATTAGGAGTTTCCTAATCGTTCAAGTCTATTTGACCGTTCTGCCTTTCCAATCGTATTTTCCGATATTCCCCATGATTCCGATGTAAATCAGGTATAAAGGATGTATAACGGTAAGCAAAGGTAGGTTGACCAGTAACTCCTTCCGCCTCATAAAAGCTAAAACGGGGTAAAGAAAAGCCAGTTCGCACAAAAATTTAAAGATGAGGGAAACAAGCACCAATGTTTGGGCATCCTTATCCAAGACCAACACGGAGAGCAAACTACCCAAGAAAACAAGATTAAAGATCCAAATACATACGCCTAAAACCACTACTTTTTTATCCTTATATTTTGTACTCTTGGATGCCCAACGGCGCCTCTGGTTCAAGAATGCTTTGAGATTTTCCTTTGCATCCGTATAGACTACGGCCTCCCTTGATTTACAGAAACCAATCCATGCCGAATGGTTCTCAGCAACCTTATGAAGCAATAGTTCATCATCGCCTGAAGCCAGGTCATCAATACCTTTAAACCCTCCCATTTCAAAGAATAAGGATTTTCTATACGCCAAGTTAGCCCCATTACAAGTAGTTGGATTCTCATTTCCAATTCCCGATGCCCCTAAGCCTATTAGGTACAGAAACTCCAATGTTTGTAATTTTTCGAAATAGGATTTTTCTTCATGATAAGATACGGGGGAGGAAACCATCTGTTTTTGGTTCAATACCATGTAGGAGATGATGGTCCTGACCCATTTAGGGCCCATTTGACAGTCGGCATCTGTGGTAATGATGATATCACCTTCAGAAGCAATGATCGCCTTATTGATGGCAAATTTCTTGTAGGAATTCAATTTGCTGCCCTCATTTAGGGTGATCAGTTTGACACCTCGTGTAGCATAGGATTGTACGATTAGTCCGGTTTTATCGGTAGAATGATCATCAATGACAATAACTTCCAATAATTCTTTTGGATAATCTTGGGCAATGATGGCATCCAAGGTCTTTCCTATATTCTGCTCCTCATTTCGCGCGGCAATAATAATGGAGACCTTTTCGTTCGGGAAATGCTCTTCGCTTTGAAAATATGGAATCCGCATCCAACCATTTCGCATGTATAGGACAAGGACCACATAAACGATGGTCATGATGAACAAATAGAAACTAAGACTTAGAATCACCGATATAATTCACGTTTAATACAAAAAAAGAACCAATAATAGCCGGAAAGATCAAATTGACGAACCAGACAAAGGACACAATAGCCATGACTGCAATTTCTTGGGTCGTAATATAGGCATATAAATTACTAGCCACAAAACTGCGCACACTAAAGTCGAAAATATCCAAGGTAGGCAAGGCCGATTGAATGAAGAACATAATAAAAATCATCAATACCATGGATACCACTGGTAGTTCAGGTAGGATGATCAACATCAGGATAATATATTGGGAAGTAAAGATGGCAAACCTGCAGGTGGAAAGCCATAACACATAGGCCAATTCTTTCGTGGAATAATCCTCCAATACGGCGAAAAAGGGCTTGATTTTCTTTAGAAATTTGATTTTTCCAACCAGGTAATCGATCCAGGAGACATTGAAATAAAGGACGACGAATGCCAGGGCATAGATGATGGCCAATATCCAGATTCCAAAGTCGACCGAAGTTGGGGTGTCTATGAATTTAGTGACGAACCAAGCAATACTCAGGGCACCAAATACCGACGTAAGCACCAATTGACCGAACAAGCCTACCCCCATAGAGACAGCTGCTTTTGCTCGATGTTCGGGTTTTAGGACCATGATTCTACCGCCATACTCCCCTATTCTATTGGGTGTAAAAATAGCCCAGGTCAATCCGCAAAAGACGGACTTTGTAGCCTTCCATAAGGATAATTCTTCAATTTTACGGGCGAGGAATTTCCATTTAACGACTTCCAAAAACCAGTTCAGGAACATCAACAAGAAAACTACAGCAATAATGAACCACATGGTGGTATGATCAATATTCTGGATCAGTTTCTTGAAGGCAATAAGGTTGTTTTGGTTACTGACTTTAGAAAAGACGAACCACATGGCTAAAGCCACGATGCCGACTTTAATGAGAATATTGAGATATTTTTTTTGAATCTTTGTCAACTCCGTTATGAAAGCACAATTTTAACAATTTTTTAATTAATAACGGTTTTTAATGTGCAATGATTGACAAAATCGTAATATTGTAGCATGCAAAAGGAAAAAGCGAAGGAAAGGATTATTTTAGGTATCGACCCTGGAACGGTAGTTCTGGGTTATGGTATTGTAAAAGAAGTGAACAAAAAGATTTCCCTGATCACCCTCGGCGTGATCAAGATGGGGCATCTGGATGATCATGCCCTAAAGCTTCAGCGGATTTTCAAAAAGACTTCTGCATTGATTGAACAGTATCAACCCGACTGCGTTGCCTTAGAGGCTCCATTTTATGGAAAGAATATCCAAGTGATGCTGAAGCTTGGTCGGGCACAGGGCGTGGCGATGGCTGCGGCACTGCAATCGGATATCCCCATCTTTGAATATTCCCCTCGGAAGATTAAACAGTCGGTTACAGGGAATGGAAATGCCAGTAAGGAGCAAGTGGCTGCCATGCTGCAGAATTTATTGGGGTTCAAAGAAACTCCTGAATTTTTGGATGCCACTGACGGCCTTGCCGTAGCGGTATGCCATTCATTCCAACAAAACGATACCCAAACCGGTAAATCCTATTCAGGTTGGGAGGCCTTTGTCAAGGACAATCAGAAAAGGGTAAAGTAAAATTTAAGCGCTGAGCCAGTTTGCTATAGTTGGACTTGGCGGATCACGTTTTTCACATTCATTTCGATGATGTCGGTCATGGATTCGCAATGGAAATAATTTTCATTATCATAGTATTTGGCATATTGGACCTTTAACCGTTCGATATTCTCAGGCGTAGAAAGTTGTTGGGTTTTGGATGCATCCCGCAAATCTTTGATTCGATGTCTTTCACTACGGACCCGATGTACAATGGAGGATCGCTCTTCTTGTTGGTATTGGAGTACTGTTTTATCATTGAGATGTTCCATAGACAGCTTTACATAGGGAAAGTTCTCTTTGAAGAACTGTGGCATATATACCTTGATATTACCTTCGTAAAACTGCTGATCAAAGTCAATGGCCCGAATCCGGAATTGGAAATCATCAAAATCAGGGGTAATCTGCATCACAAAGTTATAGGCTCGCATATCGCCTAACATGGAAATCACGCATCGTTCATTAAATTTCACAAATTCCTTGGCAATCCTGGTCTGGTTATAATCTGGCGAAAACATCCGACCTTTACTAAAGGTATCACCTGGTATCCCGACGATATGCTCCTCCACTAGGGTATCCCGATCATACAGGTAATTCACTTGATTGGGGGAAAGGATCTCCTCCAATTCCAATCCATATATTCTGGAAGCATCGGCTTGTTTGATATAGAAGTAATCATACACATCGTTCAAACGGTTGACGATCTTGATCCGAAAAGGATGGGTATTGCCAAAGGCGCAGAATTCGATCTTTTCGATTACTTTATGCTGTACGATACGGGTATTTCCCGAAGCTTTCAATTGGGCATAAACAATCTTCAATTGATCGTACAGTTGGTCTTGAACATGTGGCGGGTAAAGCGGGATTTCCCAAAGGGTATCATCCCCATTTTTATCGATAGAAGGAATCGTTTCATGAAAATTCAATAGATCGCGATAGGCCAGTGGTAATTTCCCGTCCCTTTGGTAAGCTTTTAGGTATTTTAATAAGCCGGGGCCCACTGGAAAAATCGGCTTCTTCCTCGAAATCTTTACATCATCCTCTTTCATATCCATTATATTATCCGCTTTTCGAATGTACAAAATATTAAGTAATTATAACTCCAATAGTCAAATGCAAATATGTTAATTAAATTACCAAAATATTATTAATCGATTATTAAAATACCAATAAATGTTGTTATTTTTGAAAAAATATAAAATACTCAGGTTTTTGAGGTTGGAATTTAAATGGAAGAAGCTTCTCGGGCGAGAAGCTTCAACGCTAACCAATTATAAACCTATGTTATTTTGAGGGAAGGAACATGATATTTTCAATGAATTACCATGTTTGTTGAATCAAATTTAATATTTAATCGAAAAAAATTGAAAATTATTTGATTTTTTTCGATATTTTTAAAAATAAACTATTTTAATAACAAATAAATACCATTTTTATGGAGAAAAACTATTCAAATTACGATTTAGACAACCTGGATGTTCAAATTTTATCCATTTTAATGGAAGATGCTTCGATTCCATACACTGAAATTGCAAAAAAACTGATAGTTTCCGGAGGAACCATCCATGTTAGGATGAAAAAAATGGAAGAATTAGGCATAATTAGTGGATCGAACCTAATTATCAACCCTCAAAAGGTCGGATTTGACATCACCGCCTTCTTAGGTATCTATTTAGAGAAGGGTTCGCAGTATGCAGATGCTGTGGAACAGCTAAAACAGGTTAAAGAAGTTGTGGAATTGCACTATTGTACGGGTCAGTACAGTGCATTCGCTAAAATAGTTTGCCGCGACACCTCTCATTTGAGAAAAGTTTTGAACGAGGATATCCAAGGCCTAAAGGGAATCCAACGTACAGAGACGATCATCTCTCTTGAAGAAAGCATCAAAAGACAGATCACTTTATAATAGAAGCGTATTCCAAAGGAGACGCTACATGTGAAAAAGAAAAGCGGGATTTGAATTATATCCCGCTTTTTATATTTTCTAACAGGGCGATATAAAATCGGATCCCTTCATCAATTTCTTTCAGATAAATAAATTCATCGGCCGAATGCGATCTTGCTGAATCTCCTGGTCCAACTTTTACAGAAGGAATCGGCAGTAATGCCTGATCGCTCATAGTCGGGCTACCATAGGTCTTTTTCCCTAAAGCTAATCCAGCTTTTACTATAGGATGGTCCATGGGGATAGAAGATGGGTTTAACCGAGTAGAACGCGCCTGAACTACACTCCTTATGTTCTCTTTAATGATCTGAAGTACTTCCTCATTATTATAAACATCGGTGGTGCGCACATCCACCACAAACTTACAACTTGCCGGAACTACATTATGTTGTGAACCTGCTTCGATCATGGTGACACTCATTTTAACCGGCCCTAAGGATGCAGACTCCTTAGGGAATTCATACGTCTGAAACCAATGTATATCTTCCAAAGCTTTATAAATGGCATTTACTCCCTCGTTCCTTGCAGCATGGCCAGCTTCGCCTATTGCTTCACAGTCGAGTACCATCAATCCTTTTTCGGCAATAGCCAAATCCAAAAGGGTTGGTTCGCCTACAACAGCAAAATCACATGGTTTTAGGTGTTCATAGGCCTCTTCTACCCCGCCCTTACCAGAAACCTCCTCTTCGGCCGAAGCCAAGAGACAGAGGTTGAAAGGCAAGTCCTGCAGCTCGTTGAAATAGCGGAATGCGGCAATCAAAGAAACTAAACATCCTCCGGCATCATTGCTTCCTAATCCAAAAAGTTTACCATCCTCTATCTGCGGGAGAAACGGATCCTTGGTATAGGCAGGATTTGGTTTTACGGTATCATGGTGCGAATTGAGTAAAACGGTCGGCTTGGAGTCCTCAAAATACTTATTGTACGCAATCACATTATTCCCTACGCGTTCAGAAGGAATCTCCGCATTGATTAAAAATTGGGTTATGATTTCTGCGGTTTCGGCTTCCTCCCTGCTATAGGAGGTTGTCCGGATCAATTGCTGTAAGAGATCAGTACTTTCTGCAATCAGTAAATCTACATCAGTCATTATATAATCCTCCTGCTTTTTTAGCTGATAATTTAATGCCTTTGATAAAGGCTGAGCTGAAGCCGTTATGCTCCATTTCATTCAGCCCGGCAATGGTACAACCTTTTGGTGAAGTAACTTTATCGATTTCGCTTTCAGGATGGCTTCCCATTTGAAGTAAGAGATCAGCAGCTCCCTTGGCAGTCTGAATAGCCATTTTAAGGGCATCATGCGCATGGAAACCAATCTCTACCCCTCCTTGGCTGGCCGCTCGGATACCTCTCAGAAAAAAGGCAATCCCACAGGCACACAAGGCTGTGGCCGAGGTCATCAGATCTTCGTTGATTACCACGACAGACCCTACGGATTCAAACATTTTCGAAACCTCATCGATCTTTTCTTGGTCTGCTTGATCTGTGGAGATACAGGTCATGGATTGTCCGATGGCAATAGCCGTATTGGGCATGGCCCGAATGACGACCTTATCTTGTCCTAATACCTCTTTGATATCTGCACAGGAAACACCTGATGCAACCGAAATTATGGTCTGATCGGCTCTTAGTGTAGGCGCGATCTCATCCATCACTTTTCGGATCTGCTGAGGAAGAATAGCCAATACAATATAGTCAGCATCAGAAATAGCTTCGGGGTTATGGTCACTTACGTTAAATCCATCTTTCTTTTCCTCTTCCAAAGAGGAAAGGTTGCGGCGTGTAATCGTAATGGATGGGGCATCGCAATAAGCTGCCTTTACCAAGCCTCTAGCTAAGGATAATCCTATGTTTCCTCCGCCAATAATCGTAATTCTATTCATATGTTTAGGTTCGTTTATATGGGGGAAAATAGTTCCCCGCTGTTAAGCAATCAAACAGGTTCCGAATTTACGCTGTTGAAAAAGATGCAGGTTATTGGCATGGCCAATATAGACGTTCGTAACTCCTTTGGATATGGCATCAAAAGCATTGAATAGCTTTGGGATCATGCCATCATGAATTACTTTTCCTTCCTTTAAGGTTTCAAACTCCGAGGATTTAATGGTTTCAATCACGGAATTATCATCATTTACATCTTTTAGAACTCCATTTTTATCAAAACAATAGATCAGTGATACTTCATATAGCTTAGACAGTGCAACCGCCAGTGAAGAAGCAATGGTATCCGCATTGGTATTCAGGAGCTGCCCATGTCCATTATGGGTAATGGCAGAGAATACCGGGATAAATTCTGCTTCCAATAGCTTTTTTATGGCAAGAGCATTGATGGAATCGGCAAGGATATCACCCACAAAACCATAATCGATTTCTCTTACCGGTCTTTTTACAGCTTTGATCATGTTTGCATCTGCCCCGCATAAGCCGACAGCATCACAGTTATATTTCTGAAGTTCAGCAACGATATTCTTGTTCGTCAACCCGGCATAGACCATGGTAACCACATCCAACATCGCTGCATCCGTTATTCTTCTTCCTTCTACCATTTTGGCCTCGATTCCCATATCGCTTGCAATACGGGTCGCAATTTTACCACCGCCATGAACCAGGATCTTGCGACCTGGCAGCGCTGAAAATTTCTCCAAAAAGGCAGATAATTGATTGGCATCATCGATCACATTCCCACCAATCTTAATAATATTTAATACCGACATGAATTCTTAGCTTTTCAAGTCCTCCAACATTCTTTTCAATACCACTTGAGCAGCCCACACCCTATTGCTTGCTTCTTTGATCACCAATGAATTTGGTCCATCCAATATCTCGGAGGATAATTCCAAATCCCGACGGACCGGCAAACAGTGCATAACCTTCGCATCATTGGTCAATTTCAATTTTTCATTATCCATCATCCAATTTTCGTTCACTGGATAGACAGCACCGTATTCTTTAAAGGAAGACCAGTTTTTTACATAAACAAAATCGGCATCTTTCAAGGCTTCCTGGAGGTCAGTTGTAATATGCGCTCCTTGGGTAAAATCCTCATGCAGTTCATATCCGGCTGGTTGTGCTACGGTAAAATCCAATAGCCCTTCCGCCTGTGCCTTGCTCATCCATTCGGCAAATGAATTTGGAACAGCCTGAGGAAGCGCCTTTACATGCGGAGCCCAAGCCAGGACAACCTTAGGTTTTTCCTTTTTCTTGTACTCTGTAATCGTAATAAGATCCGTTAAGCTCTGTAGTGGATGCCTGGTAGCACTTTCTAAGGAAACTACGGGAACCCCACAATAGTTGATGAATTTATTGAATAGATCTTCTGAATAATCTGCCTCTTTATCTTTCAAGGTCGGAAAAGAACGAAGGCCGAGTATATCGCAATATTCGCCCATAACAGCCGCAGCTTCACGTATATGTTCAACGGTCGTACCATCCATCACCACACCATCGCGTGTCTCCAATGCCCATCCATCTTTGTCCATATTCATGACCATGACATTCATGCCTAGGTTCATGGCCGCTTTCTGCGTACTTAAACGTGTTCTTAGGCTCGGATTCAAGAACACCAAACCTAACATTTTATGTTTTCCTAATTCTTCTTGGGCATTCGGATTCGCCTTTATAGCTAATGCTTCTGCAACAATATCCTTTAGGTTATCGACATCCGCAACGGAAAAAAACTTCTTCATCTTGTTGATTTATGCTTTTAATCTTTCGTCAAATGCAGTTAAAAACCGATCTGCCATTTCTTTGTTCATATTCAATGCCGGTAGCAGTCGGATAACATTTGGTTTGGCTTCACCCGTAAAGATTTTATTTTTCAATAATAGATCCTTTTTCACTTGGGCCAATTCCTCTGGCAATTCAATACCGATCATCAATCCTCTCCCACGTACTTCCAAAACCTTATCGAATTTCTTCAGTTCTTCGATCAGGTAATTTCCGACAGCTTCTGCGTTTGCCAGCAGATTATCTTGTTTGATGACTTCTAAAACTGCAACCGCTGCAGCACAGGCCAAGTGGTTACCCCCGAAGGTAGTGCCTAAAAGTCCAAATGAGGCCTTAAATTTAGGAGAGATAATTATTCCTCCTATTGGGAAACCGTTGCCCATTCCTTTCGCCATGGAATAGATATCAGCTTCCACCCCTGCATAATCATGGGAAAAGAAAAGTCCGGTTCTTCCATAACCACATTGCACCGAATCTGCAATGAATACAGATCCATATTGATCACAAAGCGAACGAATTAGTTTTAAGAAAGGAATGGAGGCCTCTCTGATTCCACCCACTCCTTGGATACCTTCAATAATCACTGCCGCGATTTCATTGCCATATGAAGCAAATGCTTCTGCTAATGCTTCCTCATCATTGAATGGCAAGAAAACAACATTGTCCGTTTGATTGACCGGGGCAACAATACTTGGGTTATCGGTAGCAGCCACCGCCAAGGAAGTTCTCCCGTGGAAGGATTTACTGAATGCAATGACTTTCTTTCTTCCCGTATGGAAAGAGGCCAATTTCAATGCATTCTCATTAGCTTCAGCACCTGAATTACACAAGAATAGACTAAAGTCATTCTTTCCGGAAACTTCCCCTAATAGGGTTGACAATCGTCGTTGGATTGGAATCAATACCGAATTCGAATAGAAAGCGATATTATTTAATTGATTGGTAATTGATTCTACATAGTGCGGATGCGTATGTCCGATAGATATTACGGCATGTCCACCATACAAGTCAAGGTATTCCGTACCCTGTTCGTCCCAAACGATTGATCCTTTAGCTCTTACGATATTAATGGGAGTTACAGGATAAACATTAAAAAGTTCCATGGATTGTGTAATAAAATAATAAAGTTTAGAATGTCAAATGTACAAATAAAATAAAAACGATTTGGGTTAAAATAGCATAAAAAAAGAGGTATCAAAACTGATACCTCTCTTTCTTCTATAAACCGAAAATATTATTCGTCAACTTTTTTACCACCGTCTAATTCGGCTTTAAGTTTTTCTAATTCTTCGAATTTACCATCTGCAGCTAATTGTGCTTGTTCAGCCCAAGTAGTAGGATCTGCAGTGTTAAAGTTAGATCCTGCTTCAGTTAAAATTTCTTTTACTTTTTCAGCATCAGTTTTAGCTAATTCAGCGTAAGTGCTGATTCCAGCTGCAGTTAATACTTCAGCAATTTTAGGACCGATACCTTCAACGATTGTTAAATCATCAGTTGCTGGAGTTGCTGCTGCTTTAGTTTCAGTAGCTTCAGTAGCTTTTTTCTTAGTAGCTCCACGACGGCGAGTAGCTTTTTTCTCAGTCTTAGCAGTTTTACCATAAACTTCGTTATAGTCTACTAATTCGATGAATGCCATCTCCGCGTTATCACCTAAACGGTTTTCCAATTTGATGATACGAGTGTAACCACCTGGACGAGATGCTACTTTCTCTGAAATCTCGCGGAACAAGATAGTAACAGCATCTTTGTCTTTTAAGTAAGCGAATACCGTACGACGTGAGTGAGTCGTGTCGTTTTTAGATTTTGTAATCAAAGGCTCCACATAAGTACGTAATGCTTTTGCTTTCGCTAAAGTAGTCGTAATACGTTTGTGTTTGATCAATGACGTCGCCATGTTAGCTAACATCGCCTTACGGTGACTGTCAGTGCGGCCTAAGTGATTTACTTTTTTTCCGTGTCTCATTTTGTTAATTGTTTTTGTGCGTACCGTTCTTATTTCCTGAGTTGAACCAACCCACCTCTAAGAGGAATTACGCAACAGGTCGCTTATTATTATTGTTAATTATTATTCTTCGTCTAACTTGTACTTAGCCAAGTTCATACCGAATGATAAACCTTTCGATTTTACCAATTCTTGGATTTCACTCAAAGATTTCTTACCGAAGTTACGGAACTTCAACATATCAGCTACGTCGTATGTTACCAACTCAGCCAATGTGCGAATATCTGCAGCTTTCAAACAGTTCAATGCACGTACAGAAAGATCTAGATCTACCAATTCAGTTTTCAAGATCTTACGCATGTGAAGGATCTCTTCATCAACTACCTTAGTTTCTTCTTTAGTTTGAGACTCTAACAACATGTTTTCGTCAGAGAACAACATAAAGTGTTGAATAAGGATTTTAGCCGCTTCTTTCAAAGCTTCTTCTGGATGAATGGAACCATCTGTAGAAATGTCCAACAACAATTTCTCGTAGTCAGTCTTTTGTTCTACACGGTAATTCTCAATGGTGTATTTAACATTCTTGATCGGAGTATAGATAGAATCAATTGCGATTACGCCTACTGGACCATCTGTTACCTTGTTCTCCTCTGCATTTACATATCCACGTCCTTTAGCTACTGAAAGTTCAACCTCAACAGTAACAGAGCTATCCATGTTACAGATAACTAAATCAGGATTAAGAACTGTAAAATTGTTGGAGAATTTCGTAATATCACCAGCAGTAAATTGATCTTGACCATTGATAACTACAAAGATCTTTTCGTTATCGCCTTGTTCACCTGATTTCTTGAAACGAACTTGTTTCAAGTTTAAGATGATTTCCGTAACGTCTTCTACAACACCTTTGATGGTAGAGAATTCGTGCGACACGCCTGAGAATCTTATCGACGTAATTGCATATCCTTCTAGTGAGGACAATAAAATACGGCGCAAAGCATTACCAATAGTTACTCCAAATCCTGGCTCTAATGGACGAAATTCGAAGGTACCATCAAAATCAGTAGATTTCTGCATGATAACTTTATCCGGTCTTTGAAATGCTAAAATTGCCATTTATGTTCTTTTAAGTTTATTTACTATACATGAGAAAATAACAACATGCATCTCCTTATGAAATGCATGTTGTTATCAATTATTATTTAGAGTACAACTCTACAATTAAGTTTTCTTTAATGTTCTCAGGAATGTCTGCTCTTTCAGGGTAGCTTAAGAAAGTACCTTTAAGCTCATTTGCATTCCACTCTAACCAACCAAATTTGTTGATTTTTCTTCCAGCTACGGAATTAACGATAGCCTCAAGAGATTGAGAACGCTCGCGAACGGCAACTACGTCACCTGGGCGAACACTATATGATGGAATGTTAACAACTTCGCCGTTAACTGTAATGTGTTTGTGCGATACTAATTGACGCGCAGCTGAACGTGTAGGAGCAATTCCTAAACGGTAAACGATATTATCTAAACGTGCTTCTAATAATTTCAAGAAGTTCTCACCAGTAATACCTTGTTTAGCTGCCGCTTTTACGAATAAGTTAGAGAACTGACGCTCTAAAACTCCGTAAGTATATTTTGCTTTTTGCTTTTCTAACAACTGAATTGCGTATTCAGATTGTTTACCTCTTCTTTTTGATGGTCCATGTTGACCTGGAGGATAATTCTTTTTCTCTAAGGCCTTATCTGGGCCGAAAATTGGCTCTCTAAATTTACGAGCTATTTTGGACTTAGGTCCTGTATATCTTGCCATTTCTTGTGCTGTTTGAAGTATCTATCAGCCTATAGCTGACGAATCTTATCTTAAACAAATATTGTTATTAAACTCTTCTGCGTTTTGGAGGACGACAACCGTTGTGAGGAAGTGGAGTAATATCCTTGATTGTTGTAACGTCGATACCAACTGTTTGCAGTGAACGGATAGCTGACTCACGGCCTGCACCCGGTCCTTTTACGAAAACTTCAACTTTACGTAATCCTAAGTCGTAAGCAACTTTCCCGCAATCACTTGCAGCTTGACCAGCAGCGTATGGAGTATTCTTTTTTGAACCTTTGAATCCCATTTTACCAGCTGATGACCATGAAATTGTTTGACCTTGATTATTAGTCAAAGTTACGATGATGTTGTTAAAAGTAGCGTTGATATGAGCTTGTCCTACAGGCTCGATAACTACGATACGTTTTTTAGTAACTTTTTTACTTTTAGCCATTTCTTACTTATTATTTAGTAGCTTTTTTCTTGTTTGCAACTGTCTTACGTTTACCTTTTCTCGTACGAGAGTTATTCTTAGTACGTTGTCCACGAACTGGAAGGTGCTTACGGTGACGTAGTCCACGGTAACATCCAATATCCATCAAACGTTTAATGTTCAATTGTACTTCTGAACGTAAAGCACCTTCTACTTTGATCTCATCATTGATGATAGTACGAATAGCTGCTAATTGATCATCATTCCACTCTTGAACTTTCACGTCTTCACTGATGCCTGCTTTCTCTAGGATATAAGCAGCAGTGTTGCGACCAATACCAAAAATATAGGTAAGGCCAATAACACCTCTTTTGTTTTTAGGTAAATCTATACCTGCGATCCTTGCCATATAATATTTTAAGCGATTATGTTAAAATTAACCCTGACGTTGTTTGAACTTAGGGTTCTTTTTATTGATTACGAAAACTTTTCCTTTACGACGGATAATCTTACAATCCGCGCTACGTTTTTTAATTGATGCTCTAACTTTCATCTTGAGTATTATTTTTAAAAGCTATTCCAAGAAAAAATTCTTATTTATAGCGGTATGTAATTCTTCCTTTTGTTAAATCATAAGGAGACATTTCAAGCTTTACTTTATCTCCAGGTAAAATCTTAATATAATGCATACGCATTTTACCAGAAATGTGGGCAATGATCTCATGCCCATTCTCTAATTCTACGCGAAACATTGCATTAGAAAGTGCTTCTTTTATGATGCCGTCTTGTTCTATTGAGGCTTGTTTAGCCATATATACCGTTTTATTTTATGTATTAACCCGCAAACAGGAGTGCAAAGATAAATAAAAATAATTGAAAACCAATTACTTTTTCTCTAAAACTTTCTCTATTGCTTCAAAATTCAACAACACATCTGGAGCGCCTTTTCGGATAGCAACCATCTGTTCAAAGTGAGCAGAAAGCTTACCATCCACTGTGCTTACCGTCCAGCCATCATCCCAAAATTTAACGCCGGCCTTTCCCGCATTGATCATCGGTTCGATACAGATCACCAAACCTTCTTCCAATTTTGGTCCAGAACCACGTTTTCCGTAATTCGGAACTTCTGGTTTTTCATGTAAGTGAAAACCTACTCCATGCCCTACCAATTCACGGACGATTCCGTAATGATAAGGTTGAACGTATTCTTGAACTGCAGATGAAATATCACCTACTCTTTTTCCAGCAACTGCTTGCTCAATACCGGCATATAAAGAAGCCTTGGTAACTTCAAGCAATTGTTTCGCCTCATCAGATACTTCTCCGACTGCAAAAGTATAAGCAGAATCACTAATGAAACCATTCAGGTTAACACCGCCATCTACGGAAACAATATCCCCTTCTTGAAGTGCATAGTCACTTGGAAATCCATGAACGATCTGATCGTTTACCGAGATACATAGTGAATATGGAAACCCATGGTAATTTAGGAATGCTGGTGTACCCTTATGATCACTGATAAAATCAAACGCGAACTTATCAAGTGAAAGCGTGGTTACCCCAGGCTCAATGATTCCAGCAATTTCAGCAAGCAATTGCGAGAGTACATTTGCTGACTCCCGCACCTGCTCAATCTCTTCTGCTGTTTTATAATATACTTTAGACATTCAGAATTATAATGCTGATTGATCGTAACCTTCCACAGTACTAGCCGTACTTCTTCCTTTAACTCTACCCGTTTTCATCAATCCGTCGTAGTGACGCATCAATAAGTGCGATTCAATTTGTTGAATGGTATCCAGAACAACACCCACCAAAATCAAAAGGGAGGTACCGCCATAGAAATGTGCAAATTGATTGTTCACACCGAACAAAGTAGCAATCGCAGGTAAGATGGCAATAATCGCAACGAAGATTGCCCCTGGGAATGTAATATGAGAGATGACGTTATCAATAAATAAGTTTGTTTCATAACCTGGTTTAACGCCAGGGATGAAACCTCCGTTCTTCTTCATGTCTTCTGACATTTGCTGCGGATTAACCATAATCGCGGTATAGAAGAAAGTAAATGCAATGATCAATAAAGCAAATACCACATTATACGTAACGGATGTATAGTTACTCAACGAAGTCAAAAAGTCTGATTGCACATTCGGAAAGAACTGGGTTAAAGACATAGGTAGAAACATGATTGCCTGAGCGAAGATAATCGGCATTACACCTGCCGCATTTACCTTCAGAGGAATATACTGACGAACTCCACCAATCTGTTTGTTACCCACAATTTTCTTCGCATACTGTACAGGGATCTTGCGAACACCTTGTACGATAAGGATCGTAAAGATCACAACAAAGAATAAGGCAACGAATTCGATCAACAATGGAATCGGACCACCACCACCTTGGGTCATACGAGATGCCCATTCAGCAGTAATACCTGCCGGTAATTGAGCAATAATACCTGCCATGATGATCAAGGAGATACCATTTCCAATACCTTTATCCGTAATTTTCTCACCAAGCCACATCACAAACAATGTACCTGCTGTCAAAACGATAGCGGAAAGAATGGAGAACATAGGATCTGCAATTGTTTTAGCTTCAGGACCGATTTGAGTCTTCACATAAGCAACTGCTTGAACCAACGTAATTGCCACGGTTAGGTAGCGTGTGATCTGTGTCATTTTCTTACGACCAGACTCTCCTTCTTTCTGCATCTTTTGAAATGCAGGAACAGCAATCCCCAATAGCTGCACAACGATAGAAGCAGAGATGTATGGCATTACCCCTAACGCAAAAATAGCCGCACGGGAGAATGAACCTCCGGCGAACATATTGATCAGGTTAAGAATGTCATTACCACCTTCCCTATTTTGTACCAGAGCATCTGGATCTACACCTGGTAATACCACGTGACATCCGATGCGGTATATTAGAAGAAATAGTAACGTATTCAAAATACGATTACGTAATTCGTCTATCTTCCATATATTGGTTAAGGTTGTGATTAGTTTCTTCATGTAGTATTACAATTTAACGATAGAACCGCCTGCTGCTTCGATAGCTTTTTGAGCTGAAGCTGAAAATGCATGTGCTTTAACTTCTACTTTTGCAGTGAATTCACCACGTCCTAAGATCTTGATCAAATCATTCTTTGACACCAATCCGTGAACACGTAATGCTTCAAAATCAACCGAAGTTAAATTGTGTTTCTCCACTAAACCTTGTAATACATCTAAGTTAATACCTACATACTCTACACGGTTGTGGTTTTTGAAACCAAATTTAGGCACACGACGTTGCAAAGGCATCTGACCACCTTCGAAACCGATCTTCGTAGAGTTACCTGAACGAGATCCTGCTCCTTTGTGACCACGAGTGGAAGTACCACCACGTCCAGATCCTTGACCACGACCAATACGTTTTCTTGTTTTCGTTGAACCAGCTGCTGGTCTTAAATTACTTAAATTCATTTTCTTGTTGAATGATGTTACCCCTTCGCTCTCACTAAACAGGTAGTAACAATTAAAAAATAGTATTAACAAAATGGAAAGGATAGTGAGTATCCCTTCCATTTGGAAATTCTTAGATTGCCTCTACTGCAACTAGGTGGTTCACTTTACGAACCATACCAATGATCGCTGCTGTAGCTTCAACTTCTACTGAGTGGTTGATACGTTTCAAACCTAATGCCTCAATAGTTTTCTTTTGGCGCTCGCTTCTGTCGATAACGCTCTTTATCTGGGTAATTTTGATTTTTGCCATGATATTAACCGTTAAATACTTTGTTTAAATCGACACCGCGTTGTTGTGCAACAGTATACGCATCACGCATGTTTGCCAATGCATCGATTGTTGCTTTAACCACGTTGTGTGGGTTTGATGATCCTAATGATTTCGCCAATACGTCTTTGATACCTGCAGACTCTAACACGGCGCGCATAGCACCACCCGCTAGAACTCCTGTACCACTTACCGCTGGTTTAATCAAAACTGAACCACCAGAGTATTTACCGTATTGTTCGTGAGGTACTGTACCTTTGATGATAGGAACTTTTACCAAGTTCTTTTTCGCATCGTCGATACCTTTAGTGATCGCTTCAGTAACCTCTTTAGCTTTTCCTAATCCGTATCCTACGATACCATTCTCATCTCCAACTACCACGATAGCTGAAAAACTAAATGTACGACCACCTTTAGTTACTTTCGCTACACGTTGGATGCTTACTAAGCGATCTTTTAATTCAATCTCGCTTGATTTTACTCTTTTAATATTGCTTAATGCCATTTTCCTTAATTGATTAAAAGTCTAAACCGCCTTCGCGAGCACCCTCAGCCAATGACTTAACACGGCCGTGGTATAAGTACCCATTACGGTCAAAAACTACTTTGCTAATTCCTGCTGCGATCGCTTTCTCTGCAACTAATTTTCCAACAGCTTTAGATTGCTCTACTTTGTTGCCTGATGCCGCAAAGTCTTTAGAGTTTGAAGATGCAGATGCTAAAGTTTTACCATTTACATCATCAATAATCTGTGCGTAGATACCTTTATTGCTTCTGAAAACTGTTAAACGTGGACGTTCTGTTGATCCAGCCAGGTGTTTTCTGATTCCTTTTTTGATTCGCTCTCTACGAGCTGATTTAATTCCTGCCATGGTTTTTATTTTTTAGCTGATTTACCTGCTTTTCTTCTTAATACTTCACCCGCAAACTTGATACCTTTACCTTTGTATGGCTCTGGCTTACGGAAGCTACGGATCTTAGCCGCGATCTGTCCGATCAATTGTTTGTCGGTAGACTCCAACGTGATCGTTGGGTTCTTTCCTTTTTCAGCAGTTGTTGTTACAGTAATTTCCTTTGGCAATACGAATACAATCTGGTGAGAGAATCCTAAAGTTAATTCTAATGTATTACCAGTGTTTGATGCACGGTAACCAACACCCACTAACTCTTGTGTAGTTTTGTACCCTTCTGTTACACCTACCACCATGTTGTTCAACAGGGCGCGGTATAATCCGTGTAATGCTTTGTGTTTCTTTTGTTCTGTAGGACGAGTTACGACGATGTTACCATCTTCTTGTTGTACCGTAATGTCTCTGTCTACTTGTTGTGATAACTCACCTTTAGGGCCTTTAACAGTTACCAGGTTCTTGTCTGAAACTGTAATCGATACTCCCGAAGGGATAGCGATTGGCGCTTTTCCAATTCTTGACATTTTTGTGTTTTTTTCCTAGATTAATAAATGTAACATAAAACCTCTCCACCAACGTTTTGAACGGCAGCTTCTTTGTCTGACATTACTCCTTTAGAAGTAGACAAAATCGCAATTCCTAAACCATTCAATACACGAGGTAAGTTGTCAACACTTGCATACTTTCTTAAACCAGGTTTACTCACACGTGTCAATGTGCGAATAGCCGGTACTTTGCTAATTGGGTGATATTTCAACGCAATCTTGATCGAACCTTGAGGTCCTTCTTCAATAAATTTGTAATTAGCAATGTAACCTTTGTCGAAAAGAACTTTTGTGATTTCTTTTTTAAGGTTCGATGCAGGAATTTCAACAACCCTGTGGTTGGCCTTGATGGCATTCCTTACTCGGGTAAGGTAATCCGCTATTGGATCTGTATTCATTATATGTATTAAATTATGATAACGGTTTCTATCTTCTAACCTAAGAAATAGACCTGCTATCTGTTAAAAATATTGCAATGCAAAAAAAACCCGATAAATCGCATTGAGCGATTTATCCGGGCAAAAGTATAAATTTTTTATGAATTACCAAGAAGCTTTTTTCACCCCTGGGATTTTTCCGTCTAATGCCATCTCACGGAATGTTACACGAGAGATACCGAATTGACGCATATATCCTTTAGGACGGCCTGTTAATTTACAACGGTTGTGCAAACGAACAGGAGAAGCATTCTTAGGCAATTTGTCTAATGCAGCGTAATCACCTGCAGCTTTTAATGCCGCACGTTTCTCTGCAAATTTTGCTACTAATTTTTGACGCTTTACTTCACGCGCCTTGATTCCTTCTTTAGCCATTGTTGTTCGTGTTTTGATTTTTGAATGGTAATCCGAATTGTTTCAATAACTCTAAAGCTTCGATATCATTCTTAGCAGATGTTACGAAAGTAATATCCATACCTGCGATCTTGTTGATCTTGTCAATGTTGATCTCAGGGAAGATGATTTGCTCTGTGATACCTAAGTTGTAGTTACCACGTCCATCGAAACCTTTATCGTTGATACCACGGAAGTCACGGATACGAGGCAATGAAACTGCGATCAAACGATCTAAGAATTCATACATGTTGTTGTCACGCAAAGTAACACGTGCTCCGATTGGCATACCTTTACGTAATTTGAAGTTGGAAATATCCTTCTTCGATTTCGTAGGAACTGCTTGTTGACCAGTAATAGTCGTTAACTCAGTAATCGAGTTATCGATCAATTTCTTGTCAGCTGTTGCAGCACCGATACCTTGGGAAACAACGATTTTCTCCAATTTAGGAACTTGCATAACGCTCTTGTATTGGAACTTCTCTTTAAGTGCTGTACGGATTTCCTCCGCATATTTCACTTTTAATCTTGGAACGTATGTCATTATTTGATTTCCTCCCCTGATTTTTTAGCGTAACGAACTATTTTACCATCTGCATTCACTTTACGTCCTACGCGGGTTGGATTACCTGTCTTAGGATCGATTAAAGCTAAGTTTGAGATGTTGATGGCAGCTTCTTTCTCGATGATACCACCATTTGGATTTGCTGCACTAGGTTTAGTGTGTTTTTTAACGATGTTAGCGCCTTCAACTACTGCTCTGTTAGCATCCACTAAAACTTGCAATACTTTTCCTTGAACACCTTTAGAGTTACCAGCGATAACTTTCACTAAATCTCCTTTTTTAATTTTGATTTTGTGCGTAGTTTTTTGTGTTTTCTGTGCCATAATTATAAAACCTCCGGTGCTAGTGATACAATCTTCATGAACTGCTTCTCACGTAACTCTCTAGCTACTGGGCCAAAGATACGTGTACCGCGTGGTTCATCGTTGTTATTTAACAATACTGCAGCATTGTCGTCGAAACGAATGTAAGAACCATCTTTACGACGGATTTCTTTTTTCGTACGTACTACTACAGCTTTTGAAACTGATCCTTTTTTCACGTTTCCTGAAGGGATAGCGCTCTTAACGGTAACAACAATTTTATCACCGATAGATGCATAACGCTTGCGCGTACCGCCCAATACACGAATTACTAAAACCTCTTTAGCACCGCTATTGTCAGCTACATTTAGTCTTGATTCCTGTTGTACCATGTTATTTAGCCCTTTCTAAAATTTCTACTAATCTCCAGTTCTTAGTCTTACTCAGCGGACGAGTTTCCATAATTAATACCGTATCGCCGATACCGCAGGTATTTTGTTCGTCATGAGCTTTAAATTTAGTAGTTTTCTTAACGAATTTACCGTAAATTGGGTGCTTCACTTTACGCTCAACAGCCACTACGATAGACTTGTCCATCTTGTTGCTAACTACTAAGCCGATTCTTGTTTTTCTTAAATTTCTTTCCATTTCGACTTAAATTTTATGCCTCAGCGGCTGTTTCAGATTTTGCTGCATTATTACGCTTAGAGATCTCGGTAGAGATACGTGCAATAACTTTGCGAGCTGCTTTGATCACGTTAGGGTTTTCAATAGCAGAAACAGCATGTGCAAATTTCAATTTGTTCAAGGCAGCTTTCTCTTCAGCGAGACGAGCTGTTAAATCCTCAGTTGATAATTCTACGATTTCTGAATTTTTCATTTTTCAATTTGTTGTGCCGGGTTATCCGCTTGTTTTACTAGGCCTTACAGGTAACGGCTGTAAGGCTTAACATGGGACATTACCGACGATTATTATGCTTCTACGTAGTCTCTACGTATAACAAACTTCGTTTGAACCGGTAATTTTTGAGCAGCTAAGCGTAATGCTTCTTTTGCGATTTCCAATGGAACTCCCTCTGCTTCAAATAACATACGGCCTGGGCGCACTACCGCTACCCAATATTCTGGAGCACCCTTACCTTTACCCATACGTACCTCTGCAGGTTTTTTCGTAACTGGTTTGTCAGGGAAAATGCGGATCCATACTTGTCCTTCACGTTTCATGTAACGTGTAACGGCAATACGAGCTGCCTCAATCTGACGGCTAGTGATCCATGCTGGCTCCATTGATTTGATACCGAAAGAACCGAAAGCTAATTCTGCTCCACGAGAAGCATTACCTTTCATACGGCCTTTCTGCATCTTTCTGAACTTCGTTCTTTTTGGCTGTAACATGTTCGTATTCTATTTAAATCTGTCTAGACAGATAGTTTTAAATCTTTAATTAATTAATCTCTTTTTGCACCACGGTTGTTATCGCGACGACCTCCACGGTTGTTATCACGACGGCCACCTCCACGGTTGTCACGACGGTCATTACCACCTTCGTTTCCTCCACGGGTTTTTACGCCTGATGCTTGACCGATGTTAGGAGAAAGATCTCTCTTTCCGTATACTTCACCTTTACAGATCCATACTTTAACACCAATCTTACCGTAAGTTGTCAATGCTTCTGCTAATGCATAATCGATATCAGCACGCAATGTGTGCAAAGGAGTTCTTCCTTCTTTGTACTGCTCAGTACGTGCCATCTCAGCACCACCTAAACGACCAGAACACATTACTTTGATACCTTCAGCACCCATACGCATAGTAGATGCGATAGCTGTTTTCATTGCACGACGGAATGAAATACGAGCCTCTAATTGTTTTGCAATACCTTCTGCAACCAATTTCGCATCTAATTCCGGACGTTTGATCTCGAAAATGTTGATCTGAACATCTTTCTTAGTTAATTTCTTTAACTCTTCTTTGATCTTATCAACTTCTTGACCACCTTTTCCGATAACGATTCCTGGACGTGCAGTGTGGATAGTTACCGTGATACGTTTCAACGTACGCTCGATAACAACCTTCGCTACTCCGCCTTTGGCGATACGTACTGAAAGATATTTTCTGATTTTTTCGTCTTCAACTAACTTATCAGAATAGTTGTTGCCTCCGAACCAATTAGAATCCCATCCTTTGATGATCCCTAATCTGCTACCTATTGGATTTGCTTTTTGTCCCATTCTTTTATTTATTAGTTATTAACGTTATTTAAACTATCTACTACCAAAGTTACATGGTTTGAACGCTTACGGATTCTGTAACCACGACCTTGTGGAGCTGGACGTAATCTTTTCAATTGACGACCACCACCTACAGATACTTCTTTTACATATAAGCCACTGTCTGCAACTGAAGAACCTTCGTTTGCTGCTTCCCAGTTTTTGATCGCCGACAATAATAATTTCTCAACTCTTACTGCAGCTTCTTTGCTTGTATGTTTAAGAATGTAAAGAGCGTTCTCTACTTTCTGACCACGGATTAGATCTACCACTAAACGCATTTTACGAGGCGATGTAGGGCAGTTTAATAATTTGGCAGTAGAAGCTCCTCCTACTTGAGCTTTTTCCTGCTCTTTGCGCTGTTTAATTAAAACAGATTTTTTGAGTTTTTTTGTTGCTTCCATTACCTATTATTTTTTCTTTTCTGCGTGGCCTCTGAAAGTACGCGTAGGCGCAAATTCACCAAGCTTGTGACCAACCATATTCTCTGTTACATAAACCGGAATGAATTTATTCCCGTTGTGCACTGCGAAGGTATGGCCAACAAAATCAGGTGAAATCATTGATCTACGAGACCAAGTCTTAATTACTGACTTCTTGTTTGTTTCATTCATAGAAAGAACTTTTCTTTCTAAGTTGTGATCGATATAAGGACCTTTTTTAATTGAACGAGCCATTATTTTTTCCTTCTCTCAATGATGTAACGATTCGATGTTTTCTTCTTGTAACGAGTTTTGTAGCCTTTCGCTAAAACTCCTGTGCGTGAACGAGGGTGACCTCCTGAAGAGCGACCTTCACCACCACCCATAGGGTGATCTACCGGGTTCATAGCCACACCACGAACTCTTGGACGACGGCCTAACCAACGCTTACGACCCGCTTTACCTAATACTTGGTTCGATTTCTCAGCATTTGATACTGAACCAATCGTAGCAACACAAGTCAATAAGATCATACGTGTCTCGCCTGAAGGCAATTTGATGATTGCATACTTGCCATCACGTGCAGACAATTGTGCATATGTACCTGCTGAACGTGCAATGGAACCACCTTGTCCTGGATTCAATTCAATGTTGTGAATGATAGAACCCAATGGGATGTTTGCCAATGGCATAGTATTTCCTACTTCTGGGGCAACGTTCTCGCCTGCAACTACTGTCTGACCTACGGTCAATCCAGCTGGAGCAATGATGTAACGCTTCTCACCATCAGCGTAGTGCAATAATGCAATACGTGCTGTACGGTTCGGATCGTACTCAATTGTAGCTACCTTTGCAGGGACGTCTTTTTTATCGCGTTTGAAATCAATTAATCGGTATGCTTTCTTATGTCCCCCACCGATGTAACGCATAGTCATTTTACCGGAGTTATTACGACCACCTGAACGCTTATTGATGCCAACTACTAATGATTTCTCAGGAACGTTTGTTGTAACGTCCGAGTAATCAGCACCTACTCTAAAACGAGTACCAGGGGTAACCGGTTTGAATCTTTTAACTGCCATTTCTTATTATAGTGTACTGTAAAAGTCAATAGTTTCACCATCTTTCACCGTGATGATGGCTTTTTTATACTTAGGGCTTCTTCCTGAAACAAATCCTGCTTTTGTATAACGGCTTTTTGCTTTACCAGCAACTACCGCTGTGTTTACTGCTACTACAGTAACACCGAACATAGCTTCAACAGCTGTTTTGATTTGAATCTTATTTGCTCTATGATCTACTTTGAAAGCGTAACGGTTTCCTTTTTCCGTCAACAATGAAGCTTTCTCCGTTAAAATAGGTTTTTTAATAATTTCCATATTACTTAGCGAATGCTTCCTCCAAAGTTTTAACAGAATCTGCTGTCAACAATAATTTTGTAGCGTGCAATACATCATATGTATTCAAATCTGATGCTACAACAACTTTTGCTTTCTTCAAGTTTCTGCTTGATAAATAAACATTTTTGTTGTACGCTGGCAATACCAATAAGGTTTTTTCGTCAGCGATGTTTAATGCATTTACTAAAGCCAAGTAGTTTTTAGTTTTGATCGTATCGAAGTTTACTTCGTCCAATACTAAAACATTGTTCTCTTGTGCTTTGTAAGATAATGCAGATTTACGTGCTAATTGTTTCAATTTCTTGTTCAATTTGAAACTGTAGTCACGTGGAACTGGACCGAATACACGACCACCTCCGTTAAACAATGGAGATTTGATAGAGCCCGCACGAGCGCCACCAGTACCTTTTTGTTTGTGTAATTTACGAGTTGAACCCGCGATCTCATTACGTTGTTTTGCTTTGGCTGTTCCTTGGCGTTGGTTCGCTAAGTATTGTTTCACATCCAAATAGATCGCATGGTCGTTTGGCTCTAAGCCGAAAACTGATTCAGGAAGTTGCACCTTGGCACCTGTTTCTTTACCTGATAAATTTAATACGTTAACTTCCATCTCTACTATTTGTCTACGATTACATATGAACCTTTAGCTCCTGGAATGGAACCACTAACAACGATTAGGTTTTGCTCAGCATAAACTTTCAATACTTGTAAGTTTTGAACTTTTACTCTGTCTCCACCTGTACGACCTGCCATACGAGTACCTTTGAATACTCTGGAAGGCCAAGAAGAAGCTCCCAATGAACCTGGTGCACGTAGTCTGTTGTGCTGACCGTGAGTCGCACCACCTACACCACCAAATCCGTGACGCTTCATAACGCCTTGAAATCCTTTACCTTTAGAAGTACCAACTACATCTACGTACTCGCCTTCTTCGAATAAAGTAACATCAACAACGTCACCTAGTTGTTTCTCATCCTCGAAAGTTTTGAATTCAACTAGTTTACGCTTAGGACTTACGTCTGCTTTCGCAAAGTGTCCTTTTAAAGGTGCGGTTGTGTTCTTTTCCTTGGCATCATCAAATCCAAGTTGAACAGCTGAATAACCGTCCTTCTCTACCGTACGTATCTGCGTTACCACGCACGGCCCAGCCTCGATTACTGTACATGGGATGTTCTTCCCATCAGCGTTGAACAGGCTGGTCATTCCTACTTTTTTACCAATAATTCCTGACATGTTATAAATAAATTAATTAAAAGTCCATCGAAGCAGTAGGGCTTCGCTCAAGACACAATTCTCCCATTAAGGGATTGCAAAAGTACAAACATTTTTATAACTATCAAATAGTTAGTAAATTATTTTTTTAAGATTGATGTTTCCATCTACAATTCACTCCCTCATCCAACCAAACAATCACTCCCTCATCCAACCAAAAAATCACTCTTTCTTCCCCTCCACAAATCACCCCCCGCTTCCCCACAATAAATCACTCCCCGCAACTTCCCGAATTTCTTCCCCTTTCATACTAATAAAGTTGCCTTCGTACTCAAACCATACTGAAAGCAATCATAAAGTATGTAAAATGTATGCTATACATACTTCCCCTTTACTTTAACCCTACTTTAAACCTACTTAAACCACGATTACAACTCTATTTCAAACATATTTTGAAGTTACACATTGGAAACCGCCTCAAGAAAACAGATAATATCCGTTAGAATTTCTTGCCTAATCCCAAACCTTTAAAACCAATCCCCACCAACACGAACTTGTAAAAACAAAAAAGCGAGGGGTCCACCCCTCGCTCCATAAAATATCTATTATCTAACGTCTATAATCTAACGTCTTACTACTAAATACTAACTACTAACTACTAACTACTCCCTAAAACTGCCCTGTATTCAGCATCACCAACGTACAAGCTTCCACCACTTCAATCCCTTGCGCTCTTGCCTTATCCGCCAATTCCTGATTTTCTGCACCAGGATTAAAAATAATGCGTTTCGGATTAGTCTTCAACACATAATCATAATATGCGGATTGATTCTGAGGCCCAACATACAGGGTAACCGTATCAATATCATCGTGAATCTCCTCTGCAGGTTCGATTTCAACGCCAGCAACCTTCCCTGTCTTGCGCCCTACATTGACAATTGGAAATCCTTTGCGCACTAATTTATTCGCTACTAAATATGAATATCTAGCTGGGTTAGTACTCGCCCCTAAAATCAAGGTTTTTTTCATAATAAATTTATTTTAGCTATTTGCTACCACTAGCCTCTACATATTCGCCACTAGCATTGTAAGCATTTTGTCTCAAAATAGGAATTTCTAATATCTTATACAAATTATCTAGATTATTCAAACTGCCATTTGCCATGTTCGTCAACAGCACAATAACCACATCGTTTTTCAAGTCCCTAACATACAAACTCTTAAATCCATGCCACCAACCCGTATGGTAAACCATCGGATTTCCTGGTGGATTAAAGGTTCGCCAGCCATATCCATAACTGAACAAGCTTCTTTTCGCATCACTCCTTGGCACATAGGCTGAATCTAGCGTCTCCTGTTTCAATATCCGCCCATCGCGGATAGCCAGATCCAATAGGAACATATCCTGAACCGTACTGTAAATACCCTTATCTCCCACCGGTCCATCCAAATAATTCTGGACTACAGAACGTCTCCAAACCCTATCATGGCCAATCACCTTCGTAGGGATCTTTTCATAAACAGCCTTGGAATATACGTTGGTATGTTTCATTCCTGCAGGATCAAAGATGGCTTCCTTCATGTAAACCGCGAAATCTTTTCCAGTTACCTTCTCAATGATCGATCCCAACACCATATAATTCGAATTATTATAATGGAACCTTCCATCAGGAGCTCCATATCTATTCGGGTGATGTTGAATCAACAGGTTCATCGCCTCCTGATTGCTCATTCCTTTCTTCTGATCCCTCTTCTCTGCCCTATACACGTCTTCCGAAAAATAAACATAGTTAGGAAGACCAGAACGGTGGCTCAACAGTTGTTTTATGGTGATGCCTGGGTATGGAAAGTCCGGATAGAAATCATTGACCGTCTGATCGAGTTTCAATTTCCCCTCTTCTACCAGTTTCATAACAGCCAAACCCGTCAATGGTTTTGATGCAGACGCCAATTCAAACTGTGAACCCAGATTCAAGCTGTCCTTCAGAAGGTAATCTGCCCATCCAAAAGAGTTCTGATACAAGATCTTTCCCTTCTTGGCTACCAGCACATTCCCATTGAATCCTGAACGCTTATGGAGGTTCTGCATAAACGCATCGATCTCCATGTTCGCTGCCTTCGGATCGTATAGTAAACTGATGCTATCTTTCTTTGCCTGATTGACCTTGACCTCTTGTTGTTTGGCCTCTGGGGAAGCACAGGACATGACAACCATTGCCCCTAAACCCATCATTAAAAATAACCTTGTAATCACCAAAATATATTGTGTATATAAGTTTATATCAACCTAAATTAACCTAACCGACAAATTAGCATTTCTTCTGAAAATTAACAAAAAAAGGGGTCAAAAAATGACCCCTTTTAACATATCTTAAAAGTTGAACCCTTATGCCAACAAACGGATTGGTGCTTCCAACAATCCTTTCAATGTTTGAAGGAATTGCGCTCCAGTCGCGCCATCAACCACACGGTGATCACAACCTAAAGTCAGCTTCATGATATTTCCAGGAACAACAGCTCCGTTCTTAACCACTGGAACCTGTTGGATCGCTCCAACGGAAAGAATGGCACCATCTGGAGAGTTGATGATCGATGTGAACTCATCGATTCCGAACATACCCAAGTTAGATACGGTAAAGGTAGAACCTTCCCAATCAGCTGGTTGCAATTTCTTAGCTTTTGCTTTCTGTGCGTAGTCTTTCACCTCTGCAGAGATGTGTGACAACGATTTACCGTCAGCAAAACGGATAACCGGTACCAATAGACCATCTTCAACAGCCATGGCCACACCGATATTCGTATGCTCGTTGTAACGGATCTTATCACCCAACCAAGAAGAGTTAACATTAGGATGTTGTTTTAACGCAACAGCAACCGCTTTGATAACCATATCATTGAAGGAAACCTTAACCGGTGCTACTTCATTGATCTGCGCACGTGCAGACATCGCATTATCCATATCGATGCTTACCGTCAGATAGAAATGTGGTGCGGTGAACAAGGACTCTCCTAAGCGGCGAGCAATTGTTTTACGCATCTGGTTAACAGGCTTCTCGGTATAACGTTCTTCTCCAATATAAGTCGGTAGACTGATGGTTTTCACTTCCGCATCCGAAGATTTTGCAGGAGCAGATGCAGCCGCAGCAGCAGGCGCTGCCGAAGGCACGAAATTCTCCACATCCTTCTTCACGATTCTTCCGTTCTCTGCCGAACCTTTTACTTGGTTCAGGTCGATTCCTTTATCTTTAGCAATCTTACGAGCCAATGGAGATGCTTTAACCCTAGAATCATCAGCAGCAACAGGTGCCGAACCTGATTCTGCAGGAGCAGCAGCATTTGCTTTCTCCTCTGCAGGTTTTGCGTCGTCCTTCTTCGCTTCTCCTTTAGCAGGAGCAGCCGATTTTTGGTTCAATAAAGGTGTAACATCTGTTCCAGCAGGACCAACGATAGCAATGATATCATTTACTTTCGCTGCCTGTCCAGCCTCAACACCTACATATAATAAAGTACCATCTGCGTAAGCTGTTACTTCCATGGTCGCTTTGTCCGTTTCCACATCAGCAATAGCATCATCAGATTTGATGGTATCTCCAACTTTAAAGTTCCATTGTGCGATAACCCCTTCCGTCATGGTATCACTCAACAAAGGCATCGTAATAACCGTAACACCAAGATCTTCTGCAGTAACATTCGATCCAGTAGCCTCTTCATTCGAAGACTCTTCTTTGGAAGATTCCTCTTTCGCAGGTTCCGCTTTCTCTTCTTCTTTTTTCGCAGGAGCAGCTGAACCATCGTCTTTCAACAATGCCTCATAATCTTCTCCTTCTTCGCCTAAAACAGCGATCACAGCATCAATTGCCACTGCTTCGCCTTCTTTAGGGCCGATGTACAACAAGGTTCCTTCTTGGTAAGATTCGAAATCCATTGTTGCTTTATCTGTTTCAATCTCTGCAACTAAATCTCCAGAGTTTACTTTATCGCCAACTTTTTTGTGCCATTTTGCGATGACCCCTTCTGTCATGGTATCGCTCATTTTTGGCATTCTTACTACTTCAGCCATTTCTTAAGATTGTTCTATATTAGTTAAAGTAATTATCGTTCATTAATCCATTACAAAAGGATAATCCTTCTGTACGTAAATATCTTCATAAATTGCTTCTGCAGTAGGATATGGAGACTCTTCTGCAAATTTAACAGAATCATCAACCGTTTTCTTAACTTCAGCTTCTACTTGATCGAACCATGCATCATCTGCATATTTATTCTCTACGATAGCATGTTTAACCGCGATGATTGGGTCACGCTCTTTGTATTCTTCCAACTCCTCTTTGGTACGGTATTTCGCTGGGTCAGACATCGAGTGTCCTTTGTAACGGTACGTACGGATCTCCAAGAAAGTTGGTCCTTCACCTGCACGAGCACGTTGAACGGCTTCATCCATCGCGTTGTGAACTGCAACCACATCCATTCCATCTACCGGTGCACTTGGCATATCAAATCCCAATCCCATTTTGTAGATATCTTGCATGTTGGTCGTACGTTTTACAGAAGTACCCATCGCGTAACCGTTGTTCTCACAAACAAAGATCACTGGTAATTTCCATAACATCGCCATATTCAAGGTTTCATTGAACGCTCCTTGACGAACCGCTCCATCACCCATATAACAAATGTTCACATTATCAGTTCCCAAATATTTCTCTGCAAAGGCAATACCGGCACCCAATGGAATCTGTCCACCTACAATACCGTGGCCACCCATAAACTTATGCTCTTTCGAGAAAAAGTGCATAGAACCACCTTTACCTTTTGAACAGCCTGTCGCTTTACCGAACAATTCTGCCATACATGCATCTGCAGATACCCCTTTAGCCAAGGCATGAGCATGATCGCGATAAGCAGTGATTAAGGAATCTTCCGGCTTGATAACAGACATGGTACCAGCCACAACAGCTTCCTGTCCGATATATAAATGACAGAATCCACGGATTTTTTGTTGTCCGTATAGCTGGCCTGACTTCTCTTCAAATTTGCGCATGAGCAGCATAGATTTATACCACTCTAGGTAGGTTTCTTTTGTTATAGGTGTTGAACTCATTTCTAAGTATTGAATTTCTTTACTAAACTGACCACAAATTTAATCAATATTAACGAGATTTTTGATAAATTTTAGGTTACAAAATAAAAATCGACCCTACTTAGAGTCGATTTATTTCATTTATATCTTAGAATACTTATTTAAGTTTTTCAATTAAAGCAGCAATCCCCAACTTTTCCTGCTCCCCGCTCTCCATGTTCTTCAGGGACAGTTCCCCCGAACGAACCTCCTCGTCTCCAATCAACAGCACATAAGGCACCTGTTTTGCGTCGGCATAGCTCATCTGTTTCTTGAGTTTCACAGCGGCAGGATATAACTCAGCCGCAATCCCCGCATCCCTCAACTGGTACAATAGTGGCAAGGTAAAGCCTTCCAGTTCCTTGTCAAAATTAATGATCAACACTTTCGTGCGTTCTGCATTGCTCGGCGGAAACAGATTCAATTCTTCCAGCACATCATAGATCCGGTCTGCACCGAAAGATACACCTACGCCCGTGAGGTCCTTCAGACCAAACATCCCGGTCAGGTCATCATAACGACCACCACCGCCAATACTTCCCATCTGCACTTCGTTCGTTTTCACCTCAAAGATACAGCCGGTATAATAATTCAATCCGCGAGCCAGGGTTATATCCACTTCTACGATTTTCTCCAGCAATGATCCTTGACCCAGTTTCTGCAGGTAATCGAATACGGTCTCAATTTCAGCTATTCCTTGCAAACCAACAGCCGAATCCACCAATACCGATTTTAGGGCTGTAAGTTTCTCCAGGTTTGTTCCGCTCAACTCAATGATCGGTTTTAATACCGCCAGATCCTCTTCTGTAAAACCTCTTTCAAGCAATTCCTTATTGACACCTTCCAGACCGATCTTGTCCAACTTATCGATGGCCACCGTCATGTCGACGATCAATTCCGGTTTCCCAACCACTTCCGCGATTCCGGAAAGAATCTTACGGTTGTTCAATTTGATGTTGAAATCCTGAAGTCCTAATTTTGTCAAGGCTTCCTGATAAATCAAAATAAACTCAGCCTCATTCAATAGGGAATCAGAACCCACCACATCCACATCGCATTGGTAGAATTCGCGATAGCGACCTCGC
This sequence comes from Sphingobacterium tenebrionis, assembly GCF_037126265.1. Lineage (NCBI taxonomy): Bacteria > Pseudomonadati > Bacteroidota > Sphingobacteriia > Sphingobacteriales > Sphingobacteriaceae > Sphingobacterium > Sphingobacterium tenebrionis. The sequence goes on along the minus strand of NZ_JAYLLN010000002.1, from coordinate 22,155 downwards.
TGCGGGCGATCCGCACGCCAAACCGGCTGGATCTGAAAACGCTTGAATGGAAGGGTAATCTCATGCTGATGCATCACCACATACCTGGCGAACGGAACGGTAAGATCGTAACGCAAGGCTTTTTCCGAAATGGAAGATATCAGTTCTGTGGATTTCTTCTCTTCCAACAGCTTTTCAGGTGCTTTGGAAAGGTAATCTCCAGAGTTCAGAATCTTAAAGATCAGCTTATCCCCTTCATCCCCATATTTACCGGTCAGGGTACTAAGGTTCTCAAACGAAGGTGTCTGGATTTCGCTGTAACCATATTTTTTGAAAATGGTTTTTAAGGTATTATAGATATGATTTCTTTTCTCCATTTCTACAGGAGTGAAATCACGAGTTCCTTTTGCTAATGATGGTTTAATTGCTTTCATACTGAAATCGTAAGGCTAATTCGTATAAAATGTTTAGATGGTAAAGTCTGTAAATACTTTCAGGTATTCACATGCTTTCTCGGCAGCCAATTTTTCTGCACTCTTTTTGTTGAAGTCTCTTCCTATTCCACAATCTTCACCGTCTACCACAACCTTCACAGAAAATAACTTATTGGATTCTCCTTCCGGATTATCGATCTGCAAAAATGCCACTTCTTTACCGTTATGTTGACACCATTCGATCAGGCGACTTTTAAAATTGGTCTCCGTGATTTCCAAGGTATGTATATCCACATGGGGTTTGATAATCCTGGTCAACAAAAATTCCCGGGTGAATTGATAGCCACGATCCAGGTAGACCGCACCAACAAGGGCTTCAAAGGCATCTCCCAAAAGCGACCCTTGTTTATTCGGGTAACTGATCATCCGGGCATCGTATTCGATCAATTCGTTCAGTCCCAACTTGCGGGAAAGCTGATTGAGGTTTGCACGGGAAACGATCTTTGACCGCATCTCCGTCAAGAACCCCTCATCCTTATAAGGATAAAGTTTAAATAAAAGTTCTGCGATAACAGATCCCAGAACGGCATCCCCCAAAAACTCCAAACGCTCATTGCTGTTCTTTACCCCATCTTTGATCAGGATAGCGACAGACTTATGCCGAAATGCCATTTGGTATAAACGCACATTTCCTGGAACAAAACCCAATAGGTTTTTTAGCTTCCGTACATATGATCGACTGGGAGACAGATATAGATTATAGACCTGTTTAATGGGCATGATTATATTAAATAACAAATAGGTAGTCGAAAAAGATCAACTACCTATCAGTAAAATTCTTAGCCTGTTATAGGATAAAATACCATGTTAACCTTTATACTTTTTGACAATAACGGAAGCGTTATGGCCTCCAAAGCCAAAGGTATTACTCAATGCTGCATTCACAACACGTTTCTGAGCGGTATTGAATGTGAAATTCAATTTGTTATCAATTTCAGGATCATCCGTAAAGTGGTTGATCGTTGGTGGAACGATATCGTTCTGCACCGCCAGGATCGAAGCAATTGCTTCCACTGCCCCAGCTGCCCCCAATAAGTGGCCTGTCATTGACTTTGTTGAGCTGATGTTCAGCTTGTAGGCATTCTCACCGAATAGATCCACGATCGCTTTCGTTTCGCTGATATCTCCAACTGGTGTGGAAGTACCATGAACGTTGATGTAATCGATATCCGAGAAGTCCATACCGGCATCGTTGATGGCCATGGTCATCGCCAATTTCGCGCCCAATCCTTCAGGATGTGAAGCTGTGATATGGTGTGCATCAGCACTCATGCCTCCGCCAACTACCTCAGCATATATTTTTGCTCCGCGTGCCAATGCATGCTCAAGGCTTTCCAAGATGATCGCGCCCGAACCTTCACCAGAAACAAATCCATCACGGTCCTTGTCGAATGGACGAGAAGCAGTTTTCGGATCATCGTTTCGTGTAGAAAGTGCGTGCATCGCGTTGAAACCACCAATCCCTGCTTCATTGATTGTCGCCTCCGAACCACCTGTAATGATTACATCTGCCCTACCCATACGGATATAGGTAAAAGCATCGATCATCGCATTGGTAGAAGATGCACACGCTGAAACAGCGGAAAAGTTAGGTCCTCTTAAGCCATGGCGCATTGAAATATGTCCTGGAGCAATGTCCACGAGCATTTTCGGAATAAAGAATGGGTTAAAGCGTGGTGTACCATCTCCTTTTGAGAAATTGGCAACCTCCTCTGTAAAAGTAGTCAAACCACCAATACCCGAACCCCAAATTACCCCTATGCGGTTTCTATCTAATTTATCAAAATCCAATCCGGCATCCTTCACCGCTTCATCTGTAGAAGCAATGGCGTACTGCACGAACGGATCTACTTTGCGCGCCTCTTTACGATCCATGAACTCATGGGGATCAAATCCCTTAACTTCACAAGCAAACTGGGTCTTGAATTTTGACGCATCAAAATGTGTGATAGGAGCGGCTCCACTTACACCATTGATCAAACCCTCCCAGTAAGCTGGGACGGTGTTGCCGATTGGTGTAAGTGCGCCTAATCCTGTTACAACTACTCTCTTAAGCTCCATTTATGATGTCTGGCCTAATAAAATTAGTTAGTTAACGTTTTTTTCTAAGTAAGCGATTGCTTGACCTACAGTACTGATGTTTTCAGCTTGGTCATCAGGAATTGCAACGTTGAATTCTTTTTCGAATTCCATGATCAACTCTACTGTATCAAGTGAGTCTGCACCTAAATCATTCGTGAAAGAAGCTTCTGGTGTTACTTCATTTTCGTCTACACCTAACTTTTCTACGATAATTGCTTTTACTCTTGATGCGATATCTGACATGATTTTCTAGTTTAATTGTTTAATAAATCTGTGCAAAGAAAAAATAAATTTCCCCAATAATCAAATCTTTTTGACTTTTGGAAACAAATAAAGAACAAAGGTACCCCAGTTTTGGTTTTTCAACCGCTTAGATACTAACCTTATTCAATAATAATAAAACTAAAATTGTTTTACAAACTTAATCTATTTTTAATGTTAATTTTATCATATTTCATAGATTAAACCGCATATTTCTTTATTTTTGTTAATCACTAAACGCTTTATTTGGCTTGAGTAAGATCACTTTTAAACTGGAAACCGACTTCGACCTGGAACTGGATTTTAATTTAGTAGGAATTAGCTCAGTACTTCGCGATTATCGCCTGGCCCATTTTATCAACAAGCATACAGGGCTCCAATTTATCAACGGAAAAGAGGACTATTACGACCATAACGGAAATAAAAAAGATAAACCGCAGGATGAATTGGACTATCACATCATTTACGAAAACAAAAAAAACAAAAAACCTGTACAACAGCATTTTAACATTTTCCGGTTCCATAACCCTACCTTCGAATTTGAATACTACCTGTTAAGTAACAAATCCATCGAAGGAGCTTCTTTAGTGCCGGAAATCCTTAGCTTTGATTATTTTCTGATCATCAAGCATTTTATACATCCTGATGATTTAGACGCACTTATCGACAATATTAAAACCATACCCGAGGTCCTTCTTGTAAAAGAAATAGACCCAACCGCATTGAAATCTAAAGAAAATCTGATATTTTAGCGAATTATTTAGATAGTGTAACTTCTACACATAAACCTAACCTTCGCAAATCGGGGATTTTATTTGCGAATTGATAACAGTAAGAATATAAAAAATTAAAATTCATTCAAATGGATAAACTAAAAAAGCGGACCAAAATTGTTGCAACATTAGGCCCAGCTTCCTCTAAAAAAGATGTTCTGACCCGTATGATTGCTAAAGGTGTCGATGTTTGTCGCCTTAATTTCTCCCACGGAAGTCAAGAGGATCACCTCAAAGTAATCAATACCATTAACGAAATCAACCAAGAACACCCTTTCAATGTGGGTATATTAGCCGATCTACAAGGACCTAAAATCCGTATCGGAAAGATGAAAGAAGGCGGTGCCATCTTGGTCAACGGTAGTGCCGTTGAAATCACGACCGATGAACTGATCGGCGATGAAAAAAGAATCTACATCACTTATGAAAACTTTCCTAATGATGTAAAAGAAGGCGAGATCATTTTGTTAGATGATGGTAAATTACAGTTACGCGTATTAACCACTAATCATAAAGATACAGTTACCTGCGAAGTGGTACACGGCGGTATCCTAACTTCCCGCAAAGGCGTGAACCTGCCGAACACCAAAGTATCTATCCCTTCCTTAACAGAAGAAGATCTGGACAATCTGAACTTTGCTTTAGATCATGGTGCCGATTGGATTGCCATGTCTTTCGTGCGTTCAGCTGAAGATATTTACCAATGTAAGGAGATCATCAAGGAAAAGGGATCACATGCCAAAGTGATTGCGAAGATCGAAAAACCAGAAGCGATCGATAACATCGATGCGATCATCGAGGCTACGGATGCGATCATGGTAGCTCGTGGTGACTTGGGTGTGGAAATGCCAATGGAAGAAGTTCCAGGACTTCAGAAGATCATTGTACAGAAATGCCGTAACCTTTCCAAACCGGTAATCATTGCGACCCAGATGTTGGAAAGTATGATCACTACACCACGTCCTACGCGTGCTGAGGTGAACGACGTGGCTAACTCGGTGATCGATGGTGCTGATGCAGTGATGCTTTCTGGTGAAACATCTGTAGGTGAATTCCCAGAGATCGTTATTGAAACCATGGCAAAGGTGATTACCCATGTAGAAGCGACATCTTACCCTTACTACAGCGAAAAAGAAACCTTGGGAACAGTAGGTGTAACCCGTATTCCAGATGCCATCTGTAGCTCATCCATCTTCTTGGCCGAAAAAACAAATGCTTCTGCTATTGCGGTCATGACCGCTTCAGGATATACAGCGATGGAAATTGCTAGTTACCGTCCGGATGCCGATATTTATGTCTTTACCGGTAACAGAACATTATTGCGTACATTAAGCTTAGTTTGGGGTGCGAAAGCCTTCATCTACGAAAAATACGAAAGTACCGATGGTACGATCCAAGATGTAAATGGACTTTTACAACAGCACCGTTTGGTAGAACCTGGTCAGATCGTGATCAATACGTCTTCTACGCCACTACATGCGAAAGGAAGAACAAACACCATCCGTGTTTCTGAAGTAAAATAATCCTCATCCGATACATCTAGAAACATAAAAAGCCCGAGCTTATGCCCGGGCTTTTACTTTCCTTAATAGCTATTATTTCTTGATCAAAGGCTTTAAAATGGTTCCTTTTTGGTTTTTCTCTTGTTTATTGTCCAGGATTTCGGTGCCTGGCATTGCTACACTAGCTTTAGGATCCAGGTATTTATGTAGAATGACTGAATCATCGTTTTTTTGACGATATGCATTCGGAATCCCATTAACTGCAAGTTTTTGTGGCTGTATCAAAAAATTCATGTTTGAAAATTGATCTTTGCTCTTGGCGGTATCAGCATTTAAGGACAAAGCTCCCTTTATCACTTTACCTTCCTGTTTATTTTCCTTATTTTGGGCATATAACGTACTGATGGAAACAAGTAGCCCAAAAGTCAACAATGCGAAATATTTCATAATCAATAGATTTATAAACTTTTAATAATGTTCTAAGCTAACAAGAATTCCGCTATTTGCCTGACCTAATTGCTGTTAAATTGTGTTAAATGGATAAATAAGGTCATTTCCCTTATTACTTTTGTAACAAATGAAGAAAAGAAGTATTGCGTTAATAATTTGGTTGATGTCCATCGCCCTGATTGGGGTAATGGCAATGCAATATTATTTTATTCGCGAATCCTTCCGCCAGAAATCAAAGATTTTTGATGATGCTGTCAAAGCATCCCTGGCAGCAGTTGGGAACAAACTGGAGCAGAAAGAGATCTATGATTTTGCTCGGGAACAGGAAAGACAGAACCAGAAGCGTTTTCTGGAAAGCCAAAAGGAGCAGGAACAAAAGCAAAAGATCCTGACCGAGCAGGTGGCCATCCAAGAGAAGATCAAAATCCTTCAAGCCGAACTTTTCCGCTATGAACAGCGCTTCAATGCCGACGAACGCCGCTTGAACATGTCCTTCATGAATGTTCCCATCAGCAATGAGTTTTTCGAGACCTACGTCCGTAAAAGTGAGAACAGAAAATTATTGACCATCTGGTTGGAGCCTATTCTACAACCCGATGGTACCATACAGCCTTCCCCTCGGGTAGATGCCATAAAAGAATTGCCGAACAGTCCAGTTAGGGACGACAGTACTCGTTATATCCTACCTCATTTTGAGGTGAACCAACGGGTAGCGTCAAGTTTTCAATGGATAACCCTACAACCGCGGACCAACCGAAAATTGATCATGCAGATCATTGACCTGGAACAACAGATCGAGAAACTGAACATGACCAAGCTTGGTGAAGCCTCCAGTCTATACGATTCAGTAGCGGTGTTAAGTGGCAAGAAAAGTTCCGTGGTTCAAGATGTGGCCATCGGTATTGAATTGGCCAAACGCCCGCTTGAAAAAAGATTGAACAGGGTCTACGTCATGGAATTATTGGTGAGAGAACTAGAGGAAAGAGGAGTTACCGCATCCTTTGTCATGCAGGTACAGACTTCCAAGAATTCCCCATTGGTCTTCAGTGAGGTTTACCAGATCAATAATGAACCCATGGAATTTTCCGAAGACCATAAAGATTATGCGGTCAAATTATTCCAGGGGGATGAAGGAAAACCTCCCGGCGAACTCCGCATTTTCTTCCCGAACAAAAAAAGCATTATCACCAGCAATATGGGCTATTGGTTGTTTCCAATCCTGGCTTTATTAGCGCTGTTGATCGGGTGTTTTGCCTATACCTTGATGATTATCTTCCGTCAGAAAAAAATGTCGGAGATGAAAACGGATTTCATCAATAACATGACCCACGAATTTAAAACGCCGGTTGCTACCATCATGATTGCAAGTGAATCCCTGCGTGACCCTGAGATTTCCGCCGATGGAAAACGGGTCAATAAACTCGCTAACATCATCTACGATGAGAATGTACGATTGGGATCACATATTGAAAGGGTATTGAACATCGCGCGATTGGAAAAAGAAAATTTGAAGATTGAACGGGTCAATGTACAGATCAACACCTTGGCCAGCGCCGTATTGGAAAGTATGAAACTCCAATTGGAAAAAGCCAATGGGAATCTGACGGTTCAGTTGGATGCGGCGGAAGATGTGGTGATCGGTGATGAACTACACTTATCGAATGTCATGTACAATCTGGTAGACAATGCCATTAAATATAGTAAGGACAGTCCGGACATAACTTTTAAAACTTACAACAAAGGAAAGAACATCATTATTTCCGTAAGCGACAAAGGTATTGGGATGACAAAAGACCAAGCAGAGAAGATTTTTGACCAGTTTTACCGCATTCCAACTGGTAATATCCATAATGTAAAAGGGTTTGGGCTAGGTTTGAGTTATGTCAATGACATCGTCAAACGCCTAAATGGAAGAATCGCAGTTAAGAGTGAAAAAGATAAAGGCACACAATTTGAAGTAACCCTTCCTTTGAAGAGTGCTTCACGCGAAGTGGCTTAACATAATAGCTTGAAATTTATGAACCAAAAAATATTATTAGCAGAAGACGACCCAAATTTGGGGGAACTCCTGAAAGATTATTTAGAATTGAAAGGCAAGTTCGAAGTCGTATTATGTGTTGATGGTCAAGAGGCCATGGATGCATTCCGAAAGGACGAGTTCGACCTTTGCATCCTCGATGTGATGATGCCTAAAAAAGATGGCTTCTCCCTTGGAAAGGATATCCGAAAGATTGATCAAACTGTTCCCATCATTTATGCCACAGCAAAAGGGATGATGGAAGATAAAACCCAGGCATTCGAGCTTGGAGGTGATGATTACATCACTAAACCTTTTCGTGTCGAAGAACTATTATTAAGGATCAATGCGTTATTGAAACGCGCATCCAAGGATAAGGAAGAAGAGGTTTCCGACAAGTTTGAGATCGGCGATTATTTCTTTGATTATACGAGTCAGATCATTTCCTACAAAGGTCAACAGCAGAAATTATCCACCAAAGAAGCTGAACTGCTCCGCTTGCTTTGCCTGAAGAAAAATGATGTACTGACCCGTGAGGAAGCCCTGATAAAAATATGGCATGATGATAATTACTTCACCGGAAGGAGTATGGATGTTTTCTTGAGTAAACTAAGAAAATACCTGAAAGAAGATCCGAATGTGGAGATCGTCAATGTACATGGAAAAGGATATAAACTATTGGTCAGCTAAAACCAAAAAACCGCTAATTTCAAATAAGATTAGCGGTTTTTTTTTAGTATTAAACTTAAAATATCTTCTTTAATTCTTCCTGCAATCTGGCCGTCGGAAGACCGATCACATTCTCATACGAACCTTCTATTTTTGCGATCCCTATCCTACCAATCCATTCTTGGATGCCATAGGACCCCGCCTTGTCCAAGGGCTTGTATTTCTCTACATAATAGCTGATCTCCTCCTCACTTAGATCCGAAAACCAAACCTTGGTTTCTTCCACAAATGAGTATTGATAATCCTTATAGGAAAGAGCTACTGCCGTATAGACATAATGCAGGTTATTGGCCAATTGCCTGATAACGGCTTTTGCTTCCTCTAGATCGCTTGGTTTTCCCAAGACCTTCCCATCGGAATCCAGCACAATTGTATCCGCGCAGATCAGCAACTTATCAAAATAGGAGTCTTCACTAAATGCTGCTAATTTTTCTTTGGCGATCTGCTTCACCACTTCCAAAGGGCTTAGATTCGGATCTACTGTTTCATCAGTCTCCCGAACTTCTATCTCAAAGTCCAAGTCCATACTCGCCAGCAGCTCCTTCCGCCGTGGTGATTTTGATCCTAGCACGATGTCGACGGATCTTAATTTTTCCTGTAAAATCATCAGATACTTTTAATGGTCGTTTCCACACTCCATTTCCCTTGCAGTTTCATGGTTTTTTCCAGGATATCGCGAACAGCTCCCCTACCTCCGGCGAATGGTGACATATAATGGCAGATCTCTTTGATTTCCTCCACAGCATCTGAAGGACAGCAGGCAAAACCTACCGCTTGCATGACTTCATAATCCGGAAGGTCATCACCCATATACAGGAGGTTTTCCTTTTCCAAGCTATATTTCCCCATTAATTCCTTCAATAGAGTCAATTTATCAGCTACCCCCATATGCACCTCGTTTATTCCAAGTCCTTCCATTCGGGATTGAACCCCTTTGGAACGACCTCCTGAAATAACCCAGATGGGAAGACCCCGTTTGATGGCCAATTGCATAGCATAACCATCCTTTACATAAAAAGTCCGTAATTGATGCCCTTCTTCAGAGACCTGGAGAGATCCATCAGTCATTACTCCATCCACATCGAGTACAACTGCTTTAATTGATAATAGCTTTTGGAAGATCATAACATTTCTTTGCTCCAAATTTAAGCAATCTTTTTGGCAGCAAAGGGCAGGGAATTAATCAAAATAAGACATTGTTTTATCAGTTACAACACATAAATCAGAGAATTGTCAGATTATAGTTGCAACTGCAACTTTTTATGGCAATTCTCTTGATTTTATAATTTTCTGATGTACCTTTGTACTATAATTCAACGCATAAGAAAGGATATAAAAATCCAATGCAGCGAATTTTTAACATTGTCTTTTCATAATTTAGGTTTATAATTGGTTAGTATCAAACCCTGGCGCCCATCGTCAGGGTTTTTTCTTATTTCTTCTCTGGCCCGTTAGGCTTTGAAATCGATGTCCTCATATCAGTATCCGCTTGGATATTCTGCATTTTGTAATAATCCATAATACCCAGATTACCATTTCTAAATGCTTCTGCCATGGCCATAGGCACTTGTGACTCTGCTTCAATAACCTTGGCTTTTGCTTCTTGAGCCTTCGCGCGCATTTCCTGTTCTGTAGCCACAGCCATTGCCCTACGTTCTTCTGCCCTTGCATTCGCTACTTTCAAATCCGCTTCGGCCTGATCCGTCTGCAATTTCGCCCCTACGTTTTCACCAATATCGATATCCGCAATATCAATCGATAAGATTTCAAAGGCGGTACCTGAATCCAGTCCTTTAGACAATACTGTTTTTGAAATGCGGTCTGGATTTTCCAACACTTCTTTATGGTTCAAGGAAGAACCAATGGTCGTTACGATCCCTTCTCCAACCCGAGCTAAAATGGTTTCCTCACCTGCACCACCAACCAATTGGTTAATGTTTGCACGAACGGTAACCCTGGCTTTAGCGATCAACTGAATACCATCCTTCGCCACAGCAGCTACCGGAGGCGTATTGATGACTTGGGGGTTTACAGACAACTGGACCGCATCAAATACGTCACGACCTGCTAAATCAATCGCGGTCGCTAATTTAAAATCCAAAGGAATATTTGCTTTATCCGCTGAAATCAACGCCTTGATCACTTTATTCACATTTCCACCAGCAAGATAATGGGTTTCTATCTCATTGGAGGAGATCTTCAAGCCGGCTTTTGTCGAAGTAATCATCGCATTGGTCACCAATGCCGGACTTACTTTCCGTAGACGCATCAGCACCAGATTCAACAGACTAATTTTTACATTTGATAATTGTGCGGTAAACCACAAATTTAGGGGTAGCAGATAGAGTAAAACAAAAAATCCGATTACCGAACCTACAATAATTAAAACTAATTGTACAGGAGCTTCCATTTATATAAGATTAATAATTTCCAACGGTACTAAAGATAATAAAAAAGAGGAGAATATTTTTCGTTCAAAAGGCTTATTATTAATTTTTTAACCCATTAAAGTAAAAGTTTAAACAAAAATGTAGACTTTTGCAAGTGAACAAAACAGCATATCCCCTATTAGAACATGAACAAACTCAGCTTCTTAAGATGGCAATTTATTGCTAGTATTATTATAGCATATGTCATAATCATCTTCTCTTTTTGGTATTTTCTGGCAAGCCAGAGCAGGTACAGCGATACGGTAAATAACTATATGGCCTTGTCCCAAGAGAAGTTCAATGCCATCCAGGATTGGGAAGTCAATATCCAGAAATTCTCAAAATATAAAAACCTTGAAAAAAACACCGATCCTCTTGTTGAGGATCAATTGAGGAATGCCATTCAAAAAAGCCTATTGGTTTTGGATACACCGAACGAATTGATAGATCGAAAATTGGATGCCACACAGGATGCTCGAGCCTATTCGCAAGAGCTTTTTGCCCTGAATAACATTAATGCTTCGAACATCCAGGCCGATATGCTATTGAAAATTGCCGATCAGCAGGCAAGGATTGTAGAAACAAGCAATAAATTGACCAATGAGATCATCGAGTTTCGGAAAGAAAAAATCAAGAAACGAAATGATGAATTGACTACCTCCAGGTATATCACCATCATTCTGGGGCTATTTTCGTTGATCGTGGTACTTTTTGTGGTGGTACAAACCATGCGTATCTTAGCTCACCTGCGAAAAACGGGTAATAAGGAAAGGGAACTGAACCAGAACCTGTTAAAAACAGCCGAACAATTGGAGGACGTGAACTGGGTACTTCAGAATTCTTCCAAGATCCATAACCAGATCAATGGCCTCCCAAGTGAAAAAGCCATTGCCCAAACCGCCCTCAACGGTATGTCGGAAGTCCTTGATTTCTTTGCAGCCGCGTTTTATGTCCGGAAAACTGATTCCTATGAGTTTATCTTAAAAAGCTCGATCGGTTTACATAACAAGGAAACCATTCAAAACTTTATCTTGGATGAGGGCATCCTAGGAGCTGTAGCAGCCAACAAGAAACATCAGATCATCCCCGTTCAGGATATTTCTAAAACCAATATCCAAACAGGGACCATCAAGAACATGGATGCAGATGCTATTCTGTTTCCTATCGTATATGAGGATTATTGTATAGGTATTATAGAAATTATAGGCTCTTTCCCTAAAAACAGAGTGGAGAGCATCCTTAATTACCTGACCCGTACATCAAGATCCATCGGTTCTGCACTTCAATCACGCCAGAACCATGCCTTGGTCGAAGAGCTGCTTGCGGAAACCCAAAGACAGACCGAAGAACTGGAGGCCCAGCAAGAGGAACTCCGTATTACCAATGAAGAGCTGGTCTATAAAACCAATCTTTTAGAAGCCTCGGAAGAGGAACTCCGCGTACAGCAGGAAGAACTTTCCCAAGCGAACAAGGAACTAAATGTTAAAGCCGCAGAATTGGAAAGAAGGAACCTGGAGTTGAATGAAGCCCACAATATTGTGGAACAGAAGATCGTGGAAGTGGAATTGGCCAGTAAGTACAAATCTGAATTCATGGCCAATATGAGCCATGAGCTACGAACTCCTTTGAACAGTATACTCATCCTGGCGAAACTCCTTCAGGATAATAAACTAGAAAACTTGAATACCGAACAGGTGAAATATGCCTCGGTGATCCATAATGCCGGCTCTGATCTTCTACAGCTGATCAATGAATTGCTAGACCTGGCGAAAATAGAGTCCGGTAAAGTGGAGATGCAGAAAGATCTGATCCGCATCCAGGATTTCAGCAGCAATATGGAATCCCTGTTCAAGGAATTGGCAAAAGAAAAATCCATCAACTTCCAGATAGACATTGAACAAGCACCTAAACAGTTTGTTACCGATGAATACAGGTTGGAACAGGTCCTTAAAAATTTCCTTTCTAATGCTTTCAAATTCACTGAAAAATCAGGAAGCATTACCCTAAAGATCTTCCAACAAAGTGGAAACGTCCATTTCGCTGTAAAGGATTCCGGTATAGGTATATCTCCAGAAAAACAATCCCTCATATTTGAAGCTTTCCGACAAGAGGACGGCTCCACCAGCAGAAAATATGGCGGAACCGGTCTTGGCCTGTCCATTTCCAGGGAAATCTCTTCCCTACTTAATGGGAGGATCACCCTCGAGAGTGAGATTGGACAGGGTAGTACCTTTAGTCTGATCATCCCTTACATACCGGAGATCAATAAAGAAGAAATGCCTGCTCCTACAAAAGAAGCCAGCAAAGAAAGCACCAGCCAGGAAACAAAAGCAACAGCAAAGCAAGAGAATATTCGCCAAGGATCGGAAGATGCAAAGATGGAACTTCCAAAAAACCGTCAAACAAAGAGCATCCTGATCATTGAGGATGACATCAATTTTGCGGATATATTAAAAAGCTTTTCAGAAGAATATGGCTTCGACACCTTGAATGCGTATGACGGTGTTGCCGGAATTCAAATGGCCAAACAGAAACAGCCTGATGCCATAATTTTGGATGTCATGCTACCTTTGGCAGATGGATGGGAAGTACTAAAAACCTTGAAGAACGATAAAACCACCAAGCATATCCCGATCCACATGATGTCGGCAGCGAATTTCGATAAGAAAGACTTCCTGGAATCTGGAGCCATTGGGTTTATGCCAAAACCGGTGAACGAGGAAAGTATAGCCTTGGCATTTGAAACCATCCATCTAAATATCAATAAGGAACTTAAAAAGATCCTGTTGATCGAAGACCAGGAATTCCAGAGCGATCTGATCAAAAAGGCTTTTGCCGAGCAAAACATCAATGTGATCCAAGCCTTTACGATCGAATCCGGCATGAAAAAACTGGAAGAGGAAGAGAACCTGGATTGCATCATCTTGGATGTTAAACTACCAGATGGTAGTGGTCTGGAAATGCTGGATCGAATCAAATCAAATCCGAAGTACGAGAAATTACCGGTGATCATCAATACGGCATACGACCTGAGTGCAGAACAAACGGAGAAGATCCTTAGGCATACCCAATCGATGGTGTTGAAATCCAGTAAATCAAACAATAGATTGATTGATGAGGTTAACCTGTTTCTGAATAAACTATCGACACCAGCCTATAATCCGATCAAGAACCCCGAAAAACTGGTATCATCAGAATCTTATGGAACAAGTGTATTGGAAAACAAGACAGTTCTCATTGCGGATGATGATATGCGGAATGTTTTCGCTTTGACCTCTTCGCTACAACAATATAAGATGAAGATTGAAATCGCGAACAACGGCCTGGAGGCCGTGCAGGCGGTAGAGAATCCAGATAAGCAGATTGATATTGTCCTGATGGACATCATGATGCCGGAGATGGACGGTTATGAGGCCATTCAGGAAATAAGAAAAAATAAAAAACACAATAATTTACCCATTATTGCAGTTACTGCTAAAGCGATGAAAGGTGATCGAGAAAAATCGATTGAATTGGGGGCGAATGATTATGTGAGTAAACCGATCGATTTGGATCGTTTGGTATCATTGATGCAAGTATGGCTGAGTTAAGGAACTCTTATGACATCAGTTTTCCGGAGATTGAGGAGCTGATTTTCTTATTGAAAAATGTATCCGATTTCGATCTGTCGGGATACACCCGTTCTTCCCTCAAAAGGAGGATACAACGGATCATGAACCTGGAAGCCCTGGATTTTGTGGACCTCAAAAATGCGGTCATCAACATTCCCGGGTTTCAACAATTCTTCATTCAGGAAGTCACGGTCAATGTGACGGAAATGTTCCGAGACCCTGGCTTCTTCAACAGATTATCCTCGGAGATCCTGCCCTACCTGCAGACATTTCCGCGTATCAAAATCTGGAGCGCTGGCTGTTCAACCGGAGAGGAAGTCTACTCTTTGGCCATCTTGTTAAAAGAAAACAACCTTTATGATCGTTCGTTCATTTATGGAACAGATATCAATAGCAAGGTATTGGACATCGCCAAAAAAGGCATTTACCCCTTGAAGAAATTCAAGGAATATTCGGACAATTTCAATGCGTATAACTCGAAAGAAAGCCTTTCCAATTATTATACCGCACGCTATGATGCCGCGATCATCAACCATGATCTTCGCAAGAACATCCTTTTCTCAACCCATAACCTGGCAAGTGATCAGGTGTTCAATGAATTTCAACTGATCACCTGCAGGAACGTGTTGATCTATTTTGATCTGAAACTCCAGGAAAAAGTGATCAACCTGTTCTACGAATCATTGGCTTTATTTGGCTTCCTGTGTCTCGGCACCAAGGAAACCATCCTTCGCCATCCGGTGATGGAGAATTTTAAAGTGGTCGACAAGGAATTTAACATTTATCAAAAGATCAAGTAAGATGGAATCATTCGCCAATCATATCATTGTCATTGGGGGATCCGCAGGAGCCTATGAGCTGATCGTGGACATACTTGACCATCTTCCAGCCACGTTTGCCGCGGCCATTGTCATCGTGTTGCATAGAAATTCCAAATACGAAACAAAGATCGAATCGAGCTTGTCCAAGCGATTGAACAGGGAGGTGATTTCGATAAAAGATAAATATCCGATACTGGCAAACTGCATTTATTTTGCACCCCCAGGTTATCATACCCTGGTAGAACCGGATCATTATTTTTCATTGGATGTTTCGGAACCTGTGCAGTTCTCCAGGCCTTCCATTGATGTTTTCTTTGAATCCGTAGCAGAGGTCTATGGACCAAAGGCCATTGGGTTTTTGTTGTCCGGGGCTAACAATGACGGCGCAAATGGATTCAAGGCTTTGCTGGATGCCGGAGCAACCTGTTATGTCCAGGACCCTTCAGAGGCAGTCATAGACACCATGCCCAAAGGTGGCATCGCCAGCTCCGAAAATGTAAAAGTATTATCAAACGAAGAAATAGTAAACTATTTTAATTCAATTTCATCATAAAGACATGAAACCAATCAACATTTTGATATTAGACGATAAAGAAGAAAATATCATTAGCTTACATGCGTTATTGCAGGATGTTGAACATGTAAATATCATCAGTTCCACCGACCCCAACGAGGCGCTCAAAATCTGTTGGAAGGATGATATTTCCATTGCACTAGTGGATGTTCAGATGCCTGAGATCAATGGTTTTGAATTTGTCTCCTTATTGAAATCGAACCCCAAGACGAGCCATATTATGGCCATCATGGTCACAGCGATTTCCAAGGAGGATAAATACCTGCTGAAAGGATTGGAAAGTGGCGCGGTAGATTACCTCTACAAGCCCTTGAATCCGGAAATAACCATTGCAAAAGTAAAATCCTTTGTTCAACAGATCCTGATCCAACAGGAACTGAAACTGAAGAACAAAGAACTGGAAGAGTCCAGGATTGAATTGCTGAAAACAAAAGAAGAAGCGGTTCAGGCAAGAAAATCAAAAGAGATCTTTTTGGCCAATATGAGTCATGAAATCCGAACGCCCATCAATGGCATCATGGGAATCATGCACATGTTCAAGAGTTCGGAATTAACGGCTGAACAACGCGATTGGTTAAAAAGGTTAGACAATGCCTCCCAATCGCTCCTACTCATCATCAACGACATCTTAGACCTTTCCAAGATCGATTCCGGCATGCTGAAGATTGAATTCGAAGATTTCAGCCTAACCAAGATGATCGAGGATATAGATCGCATTTTCAAGATCAAGGCGAACCATAAACACCTGGATTTTTCTATTGTTGCCGATGAAAAAATACCCCAATTCATTCGCTATGACTCTTTACGATTGCAACAGATCATCAGCAATTTTATTTCGAACAGTCTGAAGTTTACGGAAAAAGGAAAGATCGAATTGAGGGTTCAAGTTCAAGAGCAGAAAAACCAGAACTACCGATTACGGTTTACCGTAGCAGATACCGGAATCGGTATCAAAGAGGATTCGGTCGATAAGATCTTTATGGCCTTCGAGCAGGCAGACGATGGGATCACCAAAAAATTCGGTGGGACTGGATTAGGCTTGGCGATTGTAAAACGCTTGGCTAACCTGCTGAACGGAAACATAGGCGCAAGCAGTGTTTATGGTGAAGGCTCGGAATTTCATTTCGAAGGCTGGTTTGAAGCTTCCAACCATAAAATTGAAGATAGTAGCAAGGATGTTCCTACTTATAACAGTTTTCCGAAATTCGACAACCTGAAGGTATTGGTGGCGGAAGATAATGAGCTGAACAGTTTTATGTTGGCGCATATGCTGAGGAGCTGGAACTGTGAGGTGGATATCGTGAAAAACGGACAATTGGCCGTTGAAAAAGTGGAACAACAGCATTTTGACCTGATTCTTATGGATACGCACATGCCGATCATGAGCGGCTTTGAGGCGATCAAAGAAATCAAGAACCACCGCATCCCTGAGAAACACGGAATCCCGATCATTACGATCTCCGCTTCCGTACTCGAACATGAACAGGCAGCCGCTTTCAGAGCCGGTGCTGATGGCGTGATCGGCAAACCTTTTGACCCCATTGAGTTGTATCAAAAAATTATCGCCGTGACCACCAAAAATAAAAACATGAATATGACACCCTAAAAAGGGTTTAGCTCTTTAAAATGAATTATTAATAGTAAATTCGTATAAAATATATAACAATTAGCTATGAAGAAATTATTTTTTGTTCCTGCTTTAGCGTTAGCGATGGGATTGGCATCATGTGCTGGGAACAGTGAGAAAAAAGAAGACAACACAGCTTCAACCGAAACCTCAACTACAACTGAAGCTACTCCTGCAGAAACTACCGTTCCTGGAATTGAAAATGTAACACTTTCCAACCAATGGACCGTAGAAGGTAATGACCAAATGCAATTCAATATCAATTTGATTCGTGTTAAAGCTGGTGAGCCAGTAGAATTGACGTTGAAAAATGTAGGTTCTCAACCAAAAGAGGCTATGGGCCATAACTTGGTGATCTTGAAACCAGGCGTAGATGTAACTACTTTCGGAGGCGAAGCTTCACAGGCTGCGGATAGTGAATATATCCCTAAATCTGCATTATCTTCCATCGTGGCACACACGAAATTATTAGGACCAGGCGAACAAGATAAAATCACCGTTACCCTTGAGAAAGGTGTATACGATTATATCTGTAGTTTCCCAGGTCACTTCGGTATCATGAAAGGTAAAATCGTAGCGGAATAATCGCAGAACCTTTTTTCAAAAAAAACAAGCAGAAGGGAGTCTTTGGTAAAAAGGCTCCCTTCTTGTATTCCATGCATACGTTTGAGCTTCAATTTATTAAAATTGCTTCGCTTAATAGACATTTAAATATTAAATTTGCAGGATAATCAAACACATATTCTATGCAATACGACGTAATCGTAATCGGTAGTGGTCCTGGTGGTTATGTTGCCGCTATCCGTTGTGCACAATTAGGCTTAAAAACAGCCGTAATTGAAAAATACAGCACTTTTGGTGGTACTTGTCTAAATGTTGGCTGTATTCCTTCGAAAGCCTTGTTAGACTCTTCAGAACATTATCACAATGCCGCTCATAATTTTGAACAACATGGTATCAGCTTGAGCAACCTGAAGTTGGATATCAAAAAAATGATCGATCGTAAGAACGATGTTATTGCTCAAAATACTGCAGGTATTACCTACCTATTCAAGAAAAACAAAATCGACAGCTTCCAAGGTGTGGGATCATTTGTTGACAAGAACACGATCAAAATCACGAAAGAAGATGGTTCAACCGAAGAAATAAAAGGAAAGAACATCATTATTGCTACAGGTTCTAAACCTACGGCATTACCTTTCCTACCAGTTGACAAGAAACGTATCATCACGTCTACAGAAGCCTTGAACCTTACCGAAGTTCCTAAAAACCTGATCGTGATCGGTGGTGGAGTAATCGGTTTGGAATTAGGTTCGGTATATGCCCGTTTAGGTTCAAAAGTAACTGTTGTGGAATATGCAAAATCGATCATCGCTACAATGGATGCTGGTTTAGGAAAAGAACTTCAACGTGTATTGAAGAAAAACCTAGGCATGGAATTCCTATTGGGACATAAAGTTTCTGGCGCTAGCGTTAAAGGTAAAAAAGTAACGGTTACTGCTGAAGATGCCAAAGGACAGAACGTAGTGATCGAAGGTGATTACTGTATCGTTGCGGTTGGTAGAACAGCTTACACGGCTGGTCTAGGATTGGAAAACATCGGCATCACTCCGGAAGAACGCGGAAACAAAATCCCGGTTAATGAGCATTTGGAAACTTCAGTGGAAGGTGTTTATGCGATCGGTGATGTGGTTAAAGGAGCTATGCTGGCTCATAAGGCAGAAGATGAAGGCATCTATGTGGCTGAACGCATCGTTGGTCAGAAACCACATATCGATTATAACCTGATCCCAGGTGTTGTTTACACATGGCCTGAGGTAGCATCTGTTGGTAAAACCGAAGAGCAATTAAAAGAAGAAGGTAAAAAATACAAAGCTGGAAGCTTCTCTTTCAAAGCTTCTGGACGTGCGAAAGCTTCTGGTGATACCGATGGTTTCATCAAAGTTTTGGCTGATGCGGATACTGATGAGGTATTAGGTGTTCACATGATCGGCCCTCGTGCGGCAGATATGATCGCTGAAGCAGTCGTAGCAATGGAGTACCGTGCATCTGCAGAAGATATCGGTAGAATCTGTCATGCTCACCCTACTTTTACAGAGGCCTTAAAAGAAGCCGCATTAGCAGCTACTTCCAACCGAGCAATCCACGCTTAATCCGCTAAGATTCAAAATTTATAACATTTATATTGCCCCCAAAGGTTATGCTTTTGGGGGCTTTTTTTACCTATTTGGTTCGGAGTGAAAGTAGATTGTAAGTGAGGTGTAAGTGAGGTGTAAGTGCCTTTATGCACTTAAATATTACTTTCAGTATGCTAAAACCGTACATTTATCTCGAATCAAGTGTTTAAGAAAGAATATGTATATTAACCTGTAAATTTAAGACCAGTCTAACATGAACTTTTATACCAGAAAGTGGGTCAAACCAGAAGACTTAAATCCTAATGGATCCTTATTTGGAGGGACTTTATTAAGATGGATCGATGAGGAGGCGGTGATCTACGCCATAGTACAATTGGGCAACCCCCATGTGGTCACGAAATATATTTCGGAGATCAATTTTGAGAGTGCTGCCAAACAGGGGGATATCATCGAATTGGGGATCGAAGCGACCAATTTCGGACGGACCTCCCTGACCATGCGCTGTGTGGTTAGAAATAAAATAAGTAGGATGACCATTCTTTCCATCGATAGGCTCGTATTTGTGAACCTGGATAAAGACGGCAATCCTACTCCGCATGGTAAAACAGAAATCACTTATGCCTATATGGGCATTGAAAGTGATGAAAAGAAAAGGGATTAGAAAATCTTAAGCAGCCTTCTGAACCGCAATTTCTTTTTTAAGATCCTTTTCTACCCAGAAGGAGATGATCGGAATCAAGCTCAGGACAAAATACTTCACGACGCGTGAAAATTTCCAATTGTAGGTCTGCCAACAGGCCAGCAATAGGATCACGAATAGGACCACTAGAAAACCGTGGATAGAACCTGCGACACGAACCGCTTCGGGGATTCCGGCAAAATACTTCAGGGGCATCGCAACAAAGAAAAGGATAATGGTAGAGATTGCTTCCCAAAGAGCAACCTGTTGAAAGATACGTAACATATAAATTTCTATTAGTCAGCGCAAAGAAAGGCAAAAGGAGATTCTAAACGAAATCCTAGGGAAAGGATTGACTGCGAAATGACATATAAATAAAAAAATGCGTACTTTTGAGAATTGTATTTGCAAACATAACGACAATTAATATTTATGAATTACGACATTATTGTTATTGGTAGTGGACCGGGCGGTTATGTAGCTGCCATCAGAGCCTCTCAATTGGGTTTCAAAACAGCCATTATCGAGCGTGACGCATTAGGTGGAATCTGTCTTAACTGGGGCTGTATTCCTACAAAAGCATTGTTAAAAAGTGCTCAGGTATTCGAATACTTGAACCATGCTGAAGAATATGGTATTAAAGTAAATGGCGGAGAAGCCGATTTCGGTGCCATCGTAAAAAGAAGTCGTGGTGTAGCAGACGGCATGAGCAAAGGGATCCAGTTCTTGATGAAAAAGAACAAGATCGATGTGATCATGGGTACTGCGAAAATTAAAAAAGGCGGAAAGATTGAAGTTAAGGCTGCGGATGGTTCTACCAAGGAATACACTGCAAAACATACGATCTTAGCCACAGGTGCTCGTTCTAGAGAGTTACCTAATCTTCCGCAGGATGGAAAGAAAATCATAGGTTACCGTCAAGCGATGAACCTTCCACAACAGCCAAAATCTATGGTGGTTGTAGGTTCGGGTGCTATCGGTGTTGAATTTGCCTATTTCTATAATGCGATCGGTACGAAAGTGACCATCGTGGAATTCATGGACCGAATTGTTCCTGTGGAAGATGAGGAAGTATCCAAACAATTGGAAAAATCCTTGAAAAAAGCGGGTATCAACATCCTAACCAAATCGGAAGTTCAGTCGGTAGATACCAAAGGTGATCTATGCAAAGTGAACATCAAATCGGATAAAGGTACGGAGGTTATCGAAGCAGAGATTGTTCTTTCTGCAGTTGGTATAACGCCAAATATTGAGAACCTAGGATTAGAGGAAGTTGGTGTTAAAACCGATAAAGGCCGTGTGGTAGTGGATGATTTCTACAAAACGAACATCGATGGTGTTTATGCGATCGGTGATATCGTTAAAGGTCAGGCATTGGCGCATGTGGCTTCTGCAGAAGGTATCACTTGTGTGGAGAAAATCAAAGGTATGCATGTAGATCCAATCGATTACAACAATATCCCTGGATGTACGTACTGTTCTCCAGAGATTGCTTCTGTAGGATTTACCGAAAAAGCAGCGAAAGAAGCTGGATATGATATTAAAGTAGGTAAATTCCCATTCTCTGCATCAGGTAAGGCTTCGGCAGCAGGTGCAAAAGATGGTTTTGTGAAAGTGATCTTTGATGCTAAATATGGTGAGTTCTTAGGAGCGCATTTGATCGGTGCCAATGTGACGGAAATGATCGCCGAAGTGGTTGTTGCGCGTAAATTGGAAAGTACAGGTCATGAGGTGTTGAAAGCAGTTCACCCTCACCCTACCATGAGTGAAGCAATCATGGAAGCCGTAGCGGATGCTTATGGCGAAGTGATACATTTGTAGTTTTTTTTAGATTATAGATGATAGATATTAGACATTAGATGTATGTCGGATAGCAGGGGCTGTCTCCTATGTTTGTGTCAAGCAAATGTAGGAGACATTTTTTGTTTTATAGATTTGCTGTATTTAGTGAAAAGAGGGAGAGCCTAGGGCTGTCTTAGTAGCTTTTTT